>JBBIUL010000170.1:0-5221 GCA_037440265.1 Nitrospira sp.
ACGGGTATCCTGCAAACTGATAGCCGCTTCCCGGACAGTTTAATCCTGCGTACTGAGAAAATATTCTACCACAACCGGTACTGATAAGTTTTGTGATGCTTGCAGTACCACTATCTTGCAGTACCACTATCTTGACAATAGCTGTTTGCTGAAATATAGTTATATTATAAGTATCTGATTTTTTAATGGGTTTAGGGGGATAATAGTCAATGACATTCATTAAGGCAAAAGCTCCTTCTCTTTCAGCAACGCTTATACTCGCTTAATATCTTGATTCCCCATATATAGAAACAGTCAGGTTGATGCGTTACCCATTTAGTCATTATTCGTGTTATATAAAGCCAAAGTTTTAAACTTTAGTGAAGGGAGGATGATACAGATACATTTAAACTGGTTACATTTTGCTTGGCGGCTTTAAAAAAACGCAATAACTTGTTCTGCAAAAGAACAAAGGGGGAAAAGGCCATGAAGAAAATCACTTTATTAGCCCTGATCGGGTTGTTGAGCGCCTTTTTGACGGGGGCGGCTTATGCCGCACTTGTATTGGTCGAAGAGAGCACGAGCGCCATCGGCCATACAACCGTCACCTGGGACTCCAGCTTTGAAGATCTGGATTACAAAGTGGGAGACACAGTTACGCTGAATGTGAACTGGTGTGTTGATGCAGGCGTTGCAACCTTTAACGGTTTTGAGCTGAGAGGCAGGGGATATACGCCGCCTTCAAGAAATGACCCTGTGAAGGGTACGCCTCCGACGATCATGTCATATTCCAACTCGTCCGGAGCAGGCACTTGCGGGATTGTAACTGTTACATTTAAGTTTACAAACCTTCACTATGATGCCTATAGAGGCGTAGAGATCGGGAATGCCCACTTCAGGTTAAAACTGAACGTTGATGAAGATGGCAACGGCACTACCGAAAAGGTAGCTAGTTTCGGTGTAAATGTCCATGTAGAGGATCCGCAGTAAAGGTATAAAGGCAGCCGCCAGGCAAAACATTCTTTTAACCGCACTGACTTAAATCACGAAAATTCTGTGGCTTCGTTGTACATCAGCCGTAAAGCACCATGTTGATTTTATTTTGAAACTTTGGCAAATTACTAAGAGTGGAAAAGATTTTTTTGACGGTTGAATACACATTTGTAATCTGCGCCAACATTGTTATCATTCCATACATTTTTTTAAAAAAAACAAAAAGGTAGAATGCTCGAAGCTTTAAGGCAATTTTTCGAAGCCGGTTTATTTGTTATTATATTTGCTGTAGCCTTTGCCGCTGTACTGCTAATCCTTCAGCACCAACGTCAGTGGGAAACTCCTCACCGCATACTTTTTACAAACTTTGGACTCTGGAGCGGAACCGGATTCCTTGTCCACTTTATCACAGAGTACAACGAGGGCATCCTCTTTGCAGTCGGCCTTGGGATGACAGTATCATTCATTTTCAGCAAAATCCTGTTAAACTACTTTTTCAGTGGTCATCTGTACTTAGCGATTATGATTCTGGGTTTTATCTTCGGCATCGGCTGGGGTTTAACCTTCATCTCCACACTCCCTGTGAGCATATCCACTCGCTTGCTCATGCTATGTGGATTTGGTTCGATAATCATATACCTCCCTGTCGAGATCATTGCATTTATGCCTACAAACTCCTATCTTTTTCGCAAGCGCTGGCATCGTCCTCGAAACCCTTTGCCTTCCAAACGCAGAAGGCATTACCCAAAGGTTTCATTGCATGTGCCTTGTTATGCTGAGCCGCCTGACATCGTTATGTCAACCCTAAACGCTCTGAACCGTTTGCAATATCCGAATCTTGAAGTGCTGGTGGTTGACAACAACACAAAGGACCCTGCATTATGGAAGCCCGTTGAAGCCCATTGCAGGAGCCTTGGAACACGCTTCCGCTTCTTTCACGTGGACCCGCTAAAAGGGGCCAAGGCAGGGGCTCTTAACTTTGCCCTCCGACATACTGCGCCCGACGCAGAACTGGTGGGAATAATAGATAGTGATTATTGCGTTGAACCGGACTTCCTGGAACGTCTGGTCGGCTTCTTCGATGACCCTCGCATAGGCTATGTCCAGACGCCACATGATTATCGGGCATGGGAGGCCAACCGATTTATGCGAATGTGCTACTGGGAGTACGTCCCACACTATCGTCTCGAGATCGCATGCTTAAACGAATGGGTTGCAAGCTATATCATAGGAACAATGGCGCTGATCCGAAGAGAGGCCTTAGAAAAAGCCGGCGGATGGGCAGAATGGTGTCTCACCGAGGATTCAGAATGTGCGGTGCGCATTCATGCACTGGGATATACCTCTATATTTCTAAGTCAGACGTTCGGCCGCGGCCTAATACCTGAGACTTTTTCAGGGTATAAGAAACAGCGACTTCGCTGGACCATAGGGCCTATTCAGCAGATAAAAAGACACTGGCGTCTTTATCTGCCGCGTCCTTTCTGTACACCATCTCTACTTAGTTTCTGGCAGAAGGCGCTGGAGTTATCCCACAGCCTTCGAGAGACGTCATCTCTTATCTCTCTCCTGTTTTTGCCCTTTATGCTCACAGCCTTTGTCTCTATGGTATATCATCAAGAAAACATACCTGTACCTGATATTATCTGGGCCACCCTTTTCGCAGGTCTTTTTTCAGTCCCGGCCAGGAGGTGGCTTGTACTAAGACTGGCAGGCTGTTCGTCTATTTCAGACATGGTCGGCTCGAGAATTGCAACCAGTTCATTAAACTATACGATTCTAAGAGGTTCTTTGATTGGATGGCTTGCCCGGCATCCCCTGGTCTGGCATCGGACAAGCAAGTTCAAGGCTTTTCCAAAGGGGTTAAAAACACTTGACTCTACTGTCGGGGAACTTTTTTTTGCCTTCATTTGTATCGGGATATCTCTTTCTTTGACGCAAAAGGCATCATACACACCCCCAGACCTTCTTTTGTTTGGAGCGTTAGGAATGTTTTTGTATGGAGTCAGGTTCCTGACTGCGCCACTGATGGCCTTAATAGGGGACCGGCAAATCAATAAGTAAATTAACTCAAAAATAGGGGCACAGAGCCTGTCTAAAAACTATAGGACAAAAAAACAGGTCCACATCCTATCTGGCCTTAAAACCCGGACACCCTTCAAATCCATAGCATTTTGCCTTTTTCCTGATGACACATTCTGCATTGATACATATCGGCGTCTTGTCCCCGTATGCCATTGAAGAAGAAGGGGTTGCTGATCTCATGGCCTTTACGGTTGATCCTGTCTTTTTTGGAGAAACAGTTTTTTTCGATCTCATTGAATTTGTTTTTTATTCGGATGTTTCATTTGCAATACCCTGTGGTCTTTGCTACAGGTTTGCCTTATTTCTGTCATTCCCGCTGCCTGACGATAGGCAGGCTTGTCGGGAATCTTTCCTTCGATTCCACCCCGATTCTTTACAAGCAAGACAAGGGGAGGAATGATTGCGGACAAGCCGCAATGACAAAGCAAAGAGCCTATATCAGTTTTATTTTAGTCTTCTTCTCCTACGGTCTTGCCGCAGGGTTTTCATTTCTGTGACACATGAACAGCCTGCCGAAGCTTTTTATGAATGCATCTGAGAGCTTGTATGTCCTGTATCTATAATAATATAATTATGTTTCATTATTAAAGGAACGGAAGAGAGAGACAGAGACTTGGAAAGCGCACGGCTGATTGAGAAAATGAAAGAAACGATCAGGAGCCACTCGATGCTGACCGGCGGGGAGCGTGTGCTCGTGGGATTGTCAGGCGGGCCTGATTCCGTTTGCCTTCTTCACGCACTCAGCCGCATCAAAGACGAATACAGCCTGCAGCTTGATGCAGTATATATCGACCATAACCTCAGGCCTGAAGAAACCCCAAACGAGGCAGCATTCTGCAATGAACTCTGCCACCGGCTGAACATTCATTTTGTTCAGAAGTCCATTGACGTCATTGCATACGCGAAAGAGACCGGACTGAACAGGCAGGAGGCAGCACGGGAGCTCCGCTACCGGATGTTTGAACAGACCGCCTTTGAACTCAATGCCCTGAAGATCGCCCTTGGCCATAATGCCGATGACCAGGCTGAGACCATCTTCATGAGGCTCCTGAGGGGTTCAGGCCCGAAGGGGCTCTCCGGCATTCCGGCAAAGCGCGGCAGTGTTATCAGGCCGCTTATCGAGACTGAACGGTCTCTTATCGAAAGCTATCTTGCAGCAGAGCAGGTCTCCTTTGTTACTGATTCATCAAATCTGAAGACAGACTACCTCAGGAACAGCATCAGACTTTCGCTCATGCCTGAACTCAAAAAGATGAACCCGAATCTGCTCCATTCGATTACCCGTACGGTTTCGATCCTTCAGGAAGAGGAGCGGTATTTTGATATCATAGTCACCAAGACCCTGATGAAGATGATCAGCAGAAAATCCGGCCGCCGGATAGAGCTTTTCCTTTCTCCCATGGAGAACATGGACAAGGTGATTTTACGGCGGGTGCTGCGCCGCGCAGTGGAAGAGACCGAGGGGCTCAGGGGGTTGGGCTTCGTACATATTGAAGATATCATCAGGCTCGTAAAAAACGGCAGCTCCGGAGACAGGATCTATCTCCCCCGGGGCATCAGGGTGATCAGGGAATATTCACTGCTCATCATAACCTCGGAGCAGCCGGTGAAAATAGCCCGATATTCTTTACATCCGCCCGGAGAGGCTGTTGTCATCGGTACCGGTCTTGTCATCAGGGCATCGTTTGAGGAGACACCCGGAGCGGCTGTGGACGGAAGATCAGAGGTGCTCCTCGATGCAGGCAGGATGCAATTCCCTCTTGCAATAAGACCGAGACAGTCCGGTGATTTTTTTTACCCGCTCGGGTTTGGAAAGAGGAAGAAACTGCAGGACTATTTTGTGGATGAAAAGGTGCCTCGTGATGAGCGGGATGCGATCCCGATCGTTGTCTCGGGAGATGAGATCATCTGGATCGCGGGTTACCGTGCTGATGAGCGGTTCAGGGTCACCGGAGATACAAAAAAGTTCCTGAGACTTGGTATAGTAAAGGGTAAATTTTAGAAACCGGAGGCTGTTTTGACAGAGGAGATCAGAGTACGATTTGCGCCAAGCCCTACCGGGCATCTCCATATCGGCGGGGCACGGACTGCCCTGTTCAACTGGCTCTACGCACGGCACAACAGCGGCAGGTTCATCCTCAGGATAGAAGACACGGACCGGAGC
>JBBIUL010000171.1:0-5184 GCA_037440265.1 Nitrospira sp.
AGGGAAACAAATCTTTCTGAGCTTGCAAATGAACATTACGACCGCGCCATAAAGGCACAACGGGAAGGCAACTGGGCCTTATACGGCGAGGAGATAAGAAAGCTGGGCGAGGTGATCAGGAAGATGCGGAAGTAGGGCTTCATCTTCCCGCTGCTATAAAAAAATCAGTCCGCCTAAGGCGGAGGCTGTAACCGATGAATCGGATTTTTTTCTCTCCGAGTCTTTTAAAAAAAGATGAAGATTGCAAAACTCTACTCATTGAACGATATCCGCATCGAGGACATTCCCATCCCCCAGGTCGGTCCGGATGATGCCCTCATCAAAACACGTGCTTGCGGAGTCTGCTCCGGGGACGTTATGCCCTGGTATATCGAGAAAAAGGCGCCCCTTGTCCCCGGCCATGAAACAGCAGGCGAGGTTGTCAGCGTGGGAGAAAAGGTAACCCACTTCAGGACAGGCAACAGGGTTTTCACCCATCATCATGCCCCATGCCTCTCCTGCAGGTTCTGCAGGCGGGGAGATTATGTGCAGTGCCATACCTGGAGAAAATCCTCTCTGATACCCGGCGGTATCTCAGAATACATACTCATTCCGGCATTGAACCTTGAAAACGATACAATTACACTGGCTGATGCCGTCAGCTTTGAAGACGCAACCCTGGTTGAACCTGCGGCATGCGTCGTGAAGGGGCTCAAACGTGCAAAAATAAGGCGTGGAGACACGGTCCTCGTTATCGGCCTCGGGGTGATGGGAATGATCCATATCCTCCTGGCAAAGGAATATGGGGCAGGCAGGGTAATCGGGGCTGACATGGTCTCTTACAGACTTGAAAAGGCCATCGGATTAGGCGCCGACCATGTCATCAATGTTGCGCAGAAAGGACTGGTTGAGGGGCTCAAAGATATTACCGGAGGAGACCTGGCCGAATTAGTCATCGCTGGGCCGAACAGTGCAGAAGTGATGATGAACGGCATTGAGTGCATACAGCCGGGAGGCCAGATTGTCCTTTTCACCCCTGCAAAGCCGGGGGAAATGCTTCGGATCGACCCCAATAAGCTCTATTTCAGAGACATAAACATTCTTACCAGTTATTCATGCGGGCCGTCAGACACAGCCGATGCATATGAATTTATTGAAAGAAGGATCGTAACAGCGGAAAAACTGGTAACGCACCGATTCCCAATTGAACAGACTGCAGAGGCATTCAGGATCACATCTCTTGCAGCGGATTCACTGAAGTCGTTGATAGTCTTTGACTGACCGGGTAGCCTGGTATCAGGAGTGATTATTTTGATGAATTGTGGAGAGATTTTCGAATGAAGAAAAAAAAACCGCTTCATGGCACGGCGTTCTGTGAAATAGCAAGCCGGAAGAAAACCGTTAAACAGGAGAACCGTACTGTCTTTTACAGGCATAAGGGCAACTGCATATGGCAGGGTGTCAGGGATGAGACCTACAAAACCAGCGGGGACGAATGGTCAGAGGTAATCAGACGTGTAATTATCGGAACAAAAGGCGAATCAGCGAAATTTCATGTAAGATACTTTGAAATATTTCCCGGTGGAAACAGCAGTCTCGAAAGGCACTGTCACGAGCACGTTGTGATATGCGTAAAAGGCGAGGGGATGGTTCTGACCGGCAAAACGAAACGAAAAATGAAGTTTATGGATACGCTGTACATATCCCCTGACACCCCGCATCAGCTTTACAACCCGTTCAGGAACCCCTTTGGGTTTCTCTGCATTGTGAATGCCAAAAGGGACAGGCCAAAACTGATCAGGACATCCCGCCGGTAGCCTTTTTTCTGTTCAGTCTTTCATGTGTTCGCTTCTCTAATTTGCTTGTTTTGTTATAAACAATAATTATAAAATACAAAACTATTAATTTGAGGGAGAATGCTCTTGGAGAACAAAGAAAACAAGACCTTAGTCGATAAAATCTGGGATTTTTTTGCATCAGTAAAACTCGCGATCATAATTTTCTCAGCCATATCGCTCACATCAGTCATCGGAACCATTCTTGAACAGAATGCCGAACCTGAAAAAAATATAAAGCTCCTGATGAAGCTGTTCGGTGTAAGCCAGCAGACAGCGATCAGCATCTTCGATATTCTTGATTCAATGCATTTTATGGATATGTACCACTCCTGGTGGTTTGTAACCCTCCTGCTGCTCTTTGGGGCAAACCTGATCATCTGTTCGATCGACAGGCTCCCGCGGATTCTCAAAATAGTCAATGAAAAAATCCGTCCTTTGCCCTCTGAACATATTGAGAAGATGTCCATAAAGAAAGAAATATCGCTGAAGGGGAAAGCCTCCGGAGTCCGTGAGTCGGTTCTTGATGCAATGAAAGGCATCGGGTTCAAGCCGGCTGAGCATGCTGATGAGAAAGGCCTGCAGTTCTATGCTGAAAAAGGCAATTTCACCAGGCTCGGCGTTTATTTAACACACCTGAGCATCCTCGTAATCCTTGCTGGTGCCATTATAGGGATATTCTTCGGCTTTAATGCTTTTTTAAATCTCCCTGAAGGCGCAACCTCATCTGTTGCCTATCAGGACAGAGGCACTGAAGTGCCTTTGGGTTTTGATATCCGCTGTGATAATTTTGAGGTCGATTATTATGACAGGACCGATATGCCCAAGGCTTACCGGAGCTGGCTCACCGTCTTCAAGGACGGCAAAGAGGTGATGAAGAAATCAATCGTCGTCAATGACCCGCTGAAATATGAAGGCATCACCTTCTACCAGTCAAGCTACGGAATGGTTCCCAACAGCGAAGGGAGTGGCATCATCATTTTAAAAATGGTCTCAAAAGACGGAAAGTCAGAACAGATCAATGCAAAGGTCGGGGAAAGTTTCACCATCCCAGGTACTGCAGTTCAAGGTAAAATTACTGATTTCAGCCCTGCACTTTCGATTGATGAGAGCGGCAAGTCGTTTACTTACGGCGAAATGATGACGAACCCGGCCATCTATATTGAATTCACTGAGGCCGCCAACAAGAAGTTCTCAGGATGGCTCCTGAAAAGATATCCTCAGACATGGAACCTCCCTGACGGAAACAGGGTGGAGTTTCTTGATTACTGGGGGGTTGAATACACCGGGATGCAGGTCAGAAGAGATCCCGGGGTCTTTTTCGTATATCTCGGCTGCATCATCATGTCCGTAGGCCTGTATATTACCTTTTTCATGAGCCACAAAAGGATATGGATTAACATCACCGAAGACAAAAACACTGCAAAGGTGCTGATCGGCGCTACCGCAAACAAAAACAGGGCCGCCTTCGAAAGAAAAGTCGAGAAATTAATTGGCCTTTTGAACACCGCCAAAAAAGGGGGAAAATAGATGGACAGTTCGGTCTTTTTCGGTTTATCAACGATTGCATATATCCTTGCAATGATAGCATACATCACCTATCTTGCATTCAGGAAAACACAGATCGGCATCATAGCAACAACGATTACGGTCGCCGGATTTGTAACACAGACGCTTGCTCTGGGCATGAGATGGAAGGAATTCTACGATATCGGTCAAATGGGATGGCTGAGGGCTGCCCCCCTTACCAATCTGTACGAATCACTTGTCTTCTTTGTATGGTGCCTCATACTTACGTATCTCATCATAGAATTCAGATACAAGAACCGTTCCTTCGGCGCCTTTATTACTCCTGTTGCAGGGCTGGCGCTTGCATTCATTGATATTTCCGGGATGTCCAAGAATATACAGCCGCTCGTACCAGCCCTGCAGAGCAACTGGCTCCTTGCCCATGTGCTGATGAGCTTCATAGCCTATGCCCTGTTTGCCGTCTCTTTCAGCACCGGGCTCATGTATTTGATGCTGAGGACTGAGAAAATAACCGAATCAGGATATATTTTCTGGACCCTGATATTGAGCGCTGTTGTCATCACCCTGGGCGCCATGGGCCTTGACTATCTGACCTTCAAGGTACTGGTAAAGACCCCTGAAGAGCTGATTAAGGGATTTCTCTTCAAGGCCTCTTTCCGCAGCGATTCTGTTGCTGTTGCGCTGCTCAGCTGGGGCATTGCGATCGGCCTTACCTTCCTCATCTGGCGGTACGGCGTCATTTTCAAGAAAATCCTGACCGCCTTCAACATAACCCCTGAGCTCCTCGATGAACTCACCTACAAGAGCATTGCCATCGGGTTTCCGGTATTTACGCTTGGGGGGCTCATCTTCGGCGCAATATGGGCTGACCAGGCATGGGGGAAATACTGGACATGGGACCCCAAGGAAACGTGGTCTCTTATTACATGGTTCTTCTATGCCTTTTATCTGCACAGCCGCCTGATGAGGGGGTGGAAAGGCAGGAAGGTCGCCGCTGTTGCAGTGCTGGGATTTCTCGCCGTGCTATTTACGTATCTCGGGGTCAACCTCCTTCTCTCAGGACTGCACAGCTATGGAGCTCAGTAATAATTGCCTGACCTGAACAGGTAGTCATGTCTTATGCACTGCTTTGTGTTTCTGGGCAGAAGCAATGGGGACTGGTATGACTCTGAAAAAAAAGTATATCTTCGGCACCCTGCTTCCATTGATAATCCTGATCGGGTTTTTCTCCTGGCAGAGTCTTTCCCTGATCGAAAAACATATCCTTGACAACCGAAGGAAAGCGGTCTCCCTGCTGTCCGGAATTACTAAAAACGGATTATATGCGCTCATGCTCGATGGGCGCGGGGCAGAGTTCCAGAAGTTTATTGAGACCCTGATATCAGAAGACATTGAAGCAGTCAGGATAGTCACTGAAGACGGCACCGTGTTACGGTCTTCTTTTCCGCTCGAGATAGGCAAAAAAATCCGTGAAGAAGAAATGCCTTTTCTGAAACTGCATAAGGGCGCTCCATTTGCTTATGAACCAGATGGCCGGGGCATTTACGCACACATAGAGCCAATCAGGAACAATAAGCCCTGCCAAAGATGCCATGATCCTAGAGAAGAGTTCCTCGGCATTCTGAATATCGAGATATCAAAGAAATTCTCAGAAAAGAGAATCGCTGATGCCGAAGAGCAGGTAATCACTTCATTTATCATTATTGTCGCAGTTCTCTCACTTGTCATCGGTGTCCTGGGTCTTGTGCTCATAAAACACCCTTTCAACAGATTACGGGCTTCCATTCAGAAGGCACAAAAAGAAGATCTCCGCTCTAAAATTCCACTGAGCGGACCGGAC
>JBBIUL010000172.1:0-5079 GCA_037440265.1 Nitrospira sp.
TAAATAATAGTAACACTATGGCTGTTATACGATTTGGCATATCACTCGAGAACGCCCTGCTTGACCGGTTTGACGCCCGCATCAGGAAGAAGGGCTATGCAAACCGGAGCGAGGCCATCCGCGACCTCATCCGCGACAGCCTTGTATCCGAGGAATGGGAATCGACAACTGCAGAGACTGTGGGGACGCTCACTATTGTTTATTCTCATGATGTGAGAGAACTTACGGATACCCTGACCGATCTCCAGCATCACCATCACAACGCAATCATTTCTTCCATGCATGTGCATCTCGACGAGCATAACTGCCTTGAGGTCATTATTGTGAAAGGCAGGGCGAAGGACATCAAGTCAATAGCCGACAGGCTGATAGGCACCAAGGGAGTGAAACACGGGAAACTTACTGTAACAACAACCGGCAAACACCTGAAGTAAAAAATATTTTAAATAGGTAGCACGAAATAATTATTAGTAGCATTGCAAGGAGGTTCTTTGAAGATCGGGTTCAATGTACCCAAACACTTTCTGAAAGGCGTGATCTCAGACTGTCTGGCGCTTGTTTTTCTTCTGAGCGCAAACGCTTTTGCAGCACACCCGCTTATCACCGATGATACCGGTACGCAGGGCGCAGGCAGGTTCCAGTTTGAAATAAATGCCGAGCATAGCAATGACAACGGCAGTACCGGGACAGCCTTAAGTGCAACACTCTCAGCCGGCCTTTTGGAAAATCTCGATGTTGTTATAGGCTTTCCATATATTTTTCTGCGCGAGAAAGATGAAACAGGTAATTGGAATCGTGAACAGGGCGTATCTGACTTGTCTCTTGCCTTAAAATGGCGATTTTATGAACATGAAGGGCTGGCACTGGCGCTGAAGCCCGGCGTAACGCTGGCAACCGGAGATGAGGATAAGGGACTGGGAGACAGCAGACCGACATACAGCCTCTTTTTTATAGGCACAAAGGAGCGGGGCCCATTTTCAGTGCACCTCAACCTTGGATACATTGCAAATCAGAAAGCAATCAGGGACATATGGCACTATTCCCTGTCAGGCGAGTATGCAGCTGCGGAGCGTTTCAAGATTGTTGCAAATCTGGGAGGAGAAACAAACCCGGACCGCGAATCAGGTGTGCATCCGCTCTTTGCGCTGGGCGGAATGATTTATAAGGTGACGGAAGGTCTTGATATTGATTTCGGCGTAAAGACCGGCTTGAACAGGGCAGAGGCTGATTACACGCTGCTTGCCGGGATAGCGCTGAGGTTTTAAAGGAGGATTTATCCATGCATATGTCGGATGCCCTGCTTTCACCTGCTGTCGGCGCTGCATTCTGGACCGGAACAGCAGTGGTGATTGCATACAGTTCAAAAAAACTGAAAGAAAACCCTGACGACAGGATTATCCCGCTTATGGGAGTGCTTGGCGCCTTTATCTTCGCAGCACAGATGATCAACTTTACGATACCCGGAACCGGGTCAAGCGGACATATAGGAGGAGGCATGATCCTTGCCGTCATTCTTGGCCCCTATGCAGCGTTTGTCGTCCTGGCCTCGGTCCTTACGGTGCAGGCACTTTTCTTTGCAGACGGAGGCATCCTTGCCCTCGGAAGCAACATCTGGAACCTTGGGGTATATCCCTGCTTTGTGGCATATCCCCTGATTTATAAAACATTGACAAAAGGAAACTCAGTCAGCGGCAGGATCGCACCGGCCTCGATTCTCAGCGTAGTTGCCGGACTTCAGTTAGGGGCTTTTTCCGTTGTTCTGCAGACCGTTCTTTCAGGCAGAAGCGAAATGCCTTTTGATACATTTCTTTTCCTGATGCTTGCAATACACCTTGCAATTGGGCTTATCGAAGGTTTTGTGACTGCCGGAGTAGTCAATTTTGTAAGGCATATGCGGCCTGAAATACTCAATGGAGTTTCGCGTTCAGAGACGTTGCCGGGAAGGATATCGTTCAAAAAAATCGTGCTCTCATTCATGCTGGCTGCCTTGGTGATCGGCGGAGCACTGTCGTGGTATGCCTCATCTCATCCTGACGGCCTTGAGTGGGCCCTGGAACGTGTGCAAGGGGATCAAGACAGCCAGGATGAGCAGAAGGGGATAGCCGGGATGCTGAAAAACCTTCAGGACAGGACAGCGTTTCTGCCAGACTATGCCTTCAGGGAAACCGCTGCTGCTGCGGAAAAGGCAGGCACCTCAGCATCCGGCATTATAGGTGCGGTCCTGGTGCTTGTGATCCTTGTAGTGTTCGGTATCATTGTGAAAACCATCAGAAACAGAAAGGCCGGATAAACGAAACAGGATGCCTTCTTTTGACAGGGAATATTTCAACATGGGCTATCTTGACAGCCTTTCCTACAAGGACACCTTTGTCCACAGGCTTGACCCGAGGATAAAACTGACCGTCATCCTTGCCTTTGTCGTTACTGTTGTATCATTCAATAAATATGCTGTGCTTTCGCTGGCGCCCTTCTTTATCCTGCCGGTCTTCTTTCTTTCATTTGGCGATATCCCTGCCGGATTTATTTTCAAAAAAGTCCTGATCGTTGCTCCTTTTGCGTTTTTTGTAGGCATATTCAACCCTGTATTAGATACAGACACGCTCTATACGATCGGAGGGATGGAGATATCAGGAGGGTGGGTATCTTTTCTCTCGATCATGATAAAGTTCGTTCTTACCATCAGCGCTGCACTTCTTCTCATTGCCACAACCTCATTCCCCGGGGTATGTCACGCCCTTGTAAGGCTCAGGGCGCCGGAGATATTCGTTTCACAGCTTCTTTTTCTTTATCGGTATATCTTTGTGCTTATGGAAGAGGCCATGAAGATACTCAGGGCCCGTGACATGAGGTCTTTTGAAAAGAGGGGAAAGGAAATGAAGGTCTTTATAAATCTTATCGGCGTGCTTTTTATCAGGACCATTGAACGATCGGAACGGATCTACCAGGCTATGCTTTCGAGAGGATTTCACGGCAGGATTGATACCATGAAGGTCCACCGGCTTTCTGCCGCAGATATTGTCTTTGCCCTGATCTCCCTTGTTCTGTTATATTTGTTCCGAAGATACGACGTGGTCAGCATAGCGGGTGATTTATTCTCCCGATTTCTGTGAGGACAAATGAGCCATCATATTGTTGAACTGAATGATGTTTGCTTTCATTATCCCGACGGGACCGAGACCCTCAAGGGAATATCGCTGCGGATAACTCACGGCGAGTCTGTCGGCATTGTGGGCGCAAACGGGGCTGGGAAATCAACCCTGCTGATGCACTTAAACGGATACCTGATGCCTTCGGGCGGAACCATAACCATCGGGGACTCCGGGTTGACCAAAAAAACAAGGTCTGAGGTCAGGAAAAAGGTCGGGATGGTCTTTCAGAACCCGGATGACCAGCTCTTCATGCCGACGGTATATGACGATGTTGCCTTTGGCCCTCTTAATCTTGGACTCGGCAGGGAAAAAGTCCATGAGCGTGTGCAGGAGTCTCTTGAAACCGTCGGCTGCTTAGCCTTGAAAGACAAACCCCCGCATCACCTTTCGGGAGGACAGAAGAATGCAGTTGCCATTGCCTCAGTGATAGCGATGCATCCTGACATACTTGTTATGGACGAACCTGCATCGAGCCTTGACCCCAAATCCAGGAGATATCTCATCAATCTCCTGAAGGACTTCAGGCACACGAAGATCATCGCATCCCATGACCTTGACCTGATACTCGATGTATGCAGGAGATGCATTGTGATAAAAGACGGGAGGATTGCAGCCGACGGTCCTTCGAGTGAGATTCTGTCCGATAAAAAACTCCTTGAAGAGAACAACCTTGAACTGCCGCTGTCCCTGCAGGGAGTCCGCTGATTTATTTTGGTAGAATTATTCCCGTTCATCTGTGCTATCTAATCGATCCCCGGCTCAATTGAGTATAACTTCTGCGCTATGATAATATAAAAGGCAAATGCTGATTTTATTTGGGCATACGGGTTGACGGTATGTATGCAGTATATTCTACTTCCCCTGCTGCAGAGCTTTTTGTATCCTCGTGTTTTTCTCATCTAAACAGAATCTTCCTCATCTGTTTGCTCCTTATCTTCTTTTTTCTGCCTTTGCCGGTTTTCGGTGATATCATCACCTCTGATACGACATGGTCAGGAGAGGTCTCAGTAGCTAAAGATGTCTTTGTCCCTGAGGGCATTACACTTACCATAGCGCCCGGCAGCATTGTACGTATTTTGCCTTCTGACAGCACAAAGACAGACCCTGAGTTCCTGTCGCCCATGACCGAGATTATTGTCAGGGGTACGCTGAAGGCCGAAGGCAGGAAAGGACAGCCGGTTACCTTTTTGTCGGAGGGAGGCAAAAAGGCTTCATGGGCAGGCATAATCATTGACGGCGGCAGGGCAGTCCTGAGCTCAAGCATTATCCGTGGCGCTGAGGCCGGAGTCGAAGTAATGAAGGGGTCTGTCGCTGTAAGGGACTCCCTGATTTCAGGGAACCGCTACGGCATTGCTGCGCAGGGCAGCAGTGCTTCTGTCCTTCTGGAATCCAGCCAAGTGACAAAGAATGACTACGGCGTCATGATCTTTAATAAGGCCAAATTCGAGAGCAGGGACAGCAGTATTACGGGAAACCACAAGAAAGACAATTACCGGGCATCGGCAAAGGACATTGCTCCGATGCCCAAGGAATACAAGACTGCCCAGAAGGAAACGAGCAGGATATACGGGGACGAGGCCCTGCTCGGAACAATAATCTGGCAGAAGAGGATTGAGGTCAGGGGTATCATCAGGGTGCCTGAACGGTCACGGCTCATCATCCTGCCGGGGACAGTCATTGAATTCAAAAAGAAAGACACGAACCGTGACGGTATCGGTGAGAACGGCCTGCTCATACAGGGGAGGATCATTGCAAAAGGCACCAGTGACAACCCGATTATCTTCAGGTCTGCCGAAAAAAACAGGCAGATGGGAGACTGGGACTCCATCAATATCATGAACAGCGACACGGCACAGAACCTCATCGAGCACTGCCAGATCGAGGACGCTTACCGCGGGCTGCATTTCCACTTTTCCAATGTAGCTGTAAA
>JBBIUL010000173.1:0-5074 GCA_037440265.1 Nitrospira sp.
ATCCTGAGCATGCCATGAACCTCCCATGTCTTCCCCAGCGAATTACCATCGGCTTGCCGCACTTTTCGCAAGTTTCTTCAGTCGCTATATCCTGCGGCTTGACCTTCCCCTTGATTGCGAGCGCTTCCTCGAGTTTTTTGTGAAACGGTTTATAGAAGTCCTTGACGACCTTAACCCATTTCGTCTTGCTGTCCTCAATGTGGTCAAGGGTCTCTTCCATGCTGGCGGTAAAGCCGATATCCATGAGTTCGGTGAACCGTTCAACGAGCAGATCATTGACAACGCTGCCAAGTTCAGTTGGGCTGAACTTCCCCTCGGATTTGTTCACGTATTTCCTGTCCTGAATGGTAGAAAGGATAGCAGCATAGGTGCTCGGCCTGCCGATGCCCTTTTCTTCAAGTGCCTTGACCAGTGATGCCTCGGTGTAGCGGGGAGGCGGCTGCGTGAAATGCTGCTTCGGCTGGAGGTTCAGAAGGCTCAGGACTTCTCCCTGCTTCAGGTTCGGGAGAATGGCCTCACCCTCATCCATGAGTTCGTCTGTGCCTTCAGTATAGAGCACCATGAATCCCTGAAACGTGACAATAGTGCCGGTTGCCCTGAATACCGTATCCCCCTTGCATTTATCGGTATCGCATGAGATTTCAAACGTTGTCTGCTCAAGCTGCGCAGGCGCCATCTGGCTTGCAATAAAGCGGTTCCAGATGAGTTTATATAATGAATGCTGCTCCTTGCTCAGGAATTTCTTAATGCTCTCAGGGTTTTTGTCCAGGTATGTCGGGCGGACAGCCTCATGCGCCTCCTGGGCTGATGCCTTGCTCTTGTAGACAGGAGGCTTTTCAGGGACAAAGTCCTTTCCGTATGTCTGTTCAATGAAATCCTTTGCAGCCTTCTGGGCCTCTGCAGCCACCCTGTGCGAGTCTGTTCTCATGTACGTAATCAGTCCGACCGAGCCCTCTTCGCCGAGTTCAATCCCTTCGTAGAGCTGCTGGGCAAACATCATGGTTTTCTTGGCAGTAAAGCGGAGTTTCCTTGCCGCTTCCTGCTGGAGCGTGCTGGTGATGAACGGAGGTGACGGCATCCGTTTCCTTTTCTTGCGCTCGATATTCGCAAGCACGAATCTGCTGTCACGGATATCGTCAACCGCGGCAGTGGCGCCGGCTTCGTTCTGTATGTCAATCTTGTCACCCTTGTACCTGAATAATTTTGCCCAGAATGCGGGTTTGCCCGATCCTTCGAACTCTGCGTTTACCGACCAGTACTCTTCCTGTTTGAACGCCTCGATTTCGCGCTCCCTGTCTACCACAAGCCGGACAGCGACTGACTGCACCCTGCCGGCGCTCAACCCTCTCCTGACCTTGCGCCAGAGGAGCGGGCTGAGCTCGTATCCTACAAGGCGGTCGAGCACCCTGCGCGCCTGCTGGGCATCGACCTTCCGCATATCGATCTCGCCGGGATGTTTGATGGACTCAAGAACCGCGGACTTCGTTATTTCATTGAACTTTATCCGGTAAACCTTCTTTGATTTTTCCCTGATTTCCTCGGCAATATGCCATGCGATCGCCTCGCCTTCCCGGTCAGGGTCAGGGGCTATATAAATTTTGTCTGCTGCCTTGGCTGCCTTCTTCAGCTCCTTGATCACCTTCTCCTTGCCGGGGATCACGATGTAATTAGGGGTGAAGTTGTTTTCGATATCTATGCCCATTTCCTTTGCAGGAAGGTCTTTTACATGTCCGACCGATGCCTTGACGTCAAAATCCTTGCCGAGGATCTTGCTGATGGTCTTGGCCTTGGCAGGGGACTCGACAATTACGAGTGATTTCATCTGCGGGCTCCTGGTTTGTTCGTCAGTTCCATATGATCCTTTTTCCTCCTCCGAATATCAAAGCAAAAATCTCATCGCTGTCATATGAGTTGTCTTTTATCAATATATAAACAAGAACAGCCTTTAAAAAGTCAAGTTTCTCCTCGCCGATGTTTTCGGCAGATTCGAGTGCCTTCAGGCCGTCAAGCAGCTCATCAAAATCTGTCTCTTCGTAATCAAAATCATCAAGGATTTCTTCGGAGTCAAAATCGATCTCCCTGAGTTCCCTGGACAGTCTGTTCAGTATCTTAAGCAGTTTTGCAGACATTTCTTCTCCCTATGCAAGATAAAATCTCTTTCCGTTCGACTGCCTTGCGATCCCCTTCAGCTCAAGCGACAGGAGATGTTCAAGCAGTCTGCTGACCGGTAGCCCGGATTCCCGCGCAATAAGATCAATGTGCCTCGGCTCTCCGGTAAGGACATCGCAGACAGCTTTCTCCTGCTCGGAAATGTCAGCGGTCTGCGTCCTGTTCGCCCTGATGAACCCCTTGAGCACAGGCGCAAGTTCTTCGATGATGTCCTGTATGTCAAGGACCGCCTTTGCGCCCTGCTTTATGAGCCTGTTGGTGCCTTCAGAGTTTTCAGATGTAATATTGCCGGGGACGGCAAAGACCTCTTTGTTCTGTTCAAGGGCACATGCTGCAGTAATGAGTGAACCGCTGTCTACCGTCGCCTCAACAACCAGCACGCCCATAGAAAGGCCGCTGATGAGCCTGTTTCTTCTCGGGAAGTTTTCCCTGTTCGGCTTTGTGCCGGGAGAAAACTCGCTTATCACACATCCTGACCGTGATATTTTCTCCATGAGGCCCTTGTTCTCTGCAGGGTAGTACACGTCAAGGCCGGTCCCGAGCACGGCTATAGTCCTTCCGCCGGCAGAAAGGGTGCTCTTGTGGGCAAGGGTGTCTATGCCTCTGGCAAGACCGCTGATAATGGTAAAGCCTGATGCAGCAAGCCCGCCTGCGAGTTTCTGGACAACAGCCTCTCCATAGTCTGTATGCTTGCGGGAGCCGACAACCGCAATAGCGTACCTGTCTTCAGGCAGGTATTCGCCTTTCATATAGAGCACGATCGGCGAGTCCGGTATCTCTTTCAGGGGCGCGGGATATCCTGCATCGGTGTACGCTACAACCCTCATGCCGGTCCTGTCAGAGCCCTTCAGCTGCTTTTCTATATCATTCCAGCCGCAGAAATTTTTTATATTCTCTGCTTTTTCTCTGGTAATGCCCTTTACGGCAAGGAGGTCCTTTGATCCTGCCCTGAAGATATTCTCAGGACTACCCATATGCGCGAGCAGTTTCTTTGAAATGATGGGGCCGACTTCAGGTACAAGCGACAGCCCGATCCAGTACCTGATATCAGACATCAGCCTTCCTGAGCGCCTTGTTTGCCTTGAGGCGGAGGGCATTGAGTTTTATGAACCCTTCCGCATCCTTCTGGTTATAGACCTCTTCTGCCTCAAAGGTGGCAAGCTTGGCGTTATAAAGTGACTTAGGCGACTTCCTGCCGGTAATAATGCAGTTCCCCTTATAGAGCTTCAGCCGGGCTGTGCCGGTAACATCTTTCTGGGTATCGTCAAGCAGTTTCTGTATCGCAATCCGTTCGGGTGAGAACCAGTACCCGTAATAAATAAGTTCAGCGTATTTCGGCATCAGAGAGTCCCTGAGGTGCATGATCTCCCTGTCAAGGGTAATAGACTCAACTGCCCTCTTTGCAAAATGCAGGATGGTGCCTCCCGGAGTCTCGTAGACCCCCCGTGACTTGATGCCTACATAACGGTTTTCGACGATATCGACCCTTCCGATGCCGTGTCTTCCGCCGATGCTGTTCAGTTTCTGCAGGATATCGGCAGGCGAGAATTTTTTGCCGTCTATCTCAACCGGGTTTCCGTTCTTAAAAGCTATCTCGACAGAGACAGGTCTGTCAGGTGTCTTGTCAAGAGGGGTGGTCATGGTGTACATGTCTGACGGAGGCTCTGTCCACGGGTCTTCGAGGATACCCCCTTCGTAGCTGATATGGAACAGGTTTTGGTCAGTGCTGAAGGGCTTTTCTTTTGTGGCTGTCACCGGTATCCCGTGCCTGTTTGAATAGTCAATCAGCGACTGCCGCGAGTCAAAGGACCACTCACGCCACGGCGCTATAACCTTTATATCAGGCTTTAGCGCGTAATAGGTGAGTTCAAACCGTATCTGGTCGTTTCCCTTTCCTGTTGAGCCGTGGGCAACAGCATCAGCCTTTTCCCTGAGGGCGATTTCGATCTGCTTTTTTGCGATCAGGGGACGTGCGATCGAGGTGCCGAGGAGATAGAGGCCCTCATATACGGCATTGCCCCGGAGCATGGGGAAGATATAGTCTTTGACAAACGCTTCCCTGAGGTCTTCGACATATACCTTTGAGGCCCCGGTCTTCAAGGCCTTCTGTTTTGCTTTTTTCAGGTCTTCGCCCTGGCCGAGGTCTGCGCAGAAGGCGATTACCTCAGCGTTATAGGTTTCTTTCAGCCATTGAATGGCAACAGATGTATCAAGCCCGCCTGAATATGCAAGTACGATCTTCTTAATCATAGTAGTGTGCCTCCAGCAACTGTATAATACATTTAAACAACCTGAAGAAGCCTGGTTGCAGGTTATAAACATAGCACAAAAAGAAAATAAATGTAAAATCCGGTGTTCCCTGTCATTGATCTTTGCTGCGCTAAGCATCTTTGGATAGGTTAAATGACTTATAGACACAAAAAGCCGCAGTAAAAGCATTCATTTAATTAAGGCTGTATGTCTTATCATGGTTGATGCGCTTTTGAGCGCATTTGACTCCTGTCTATATATTGTTAGAGCTTTGTTGATACCCAGCAGAAGCTGCCTTTTATTCTCAAAAAAATAAAATAAATCAATAAGAAACAAAAACTGCGGTGATTTAATTGAAACTCAGTCTCAATTTCAGTTAATATACGGCGTGGAAGTAACCAAGTTCAAAGAGTTTCTTGCAGACAAAGGTTTGAAGCTGACCAAGGAGCGTATTGCTGTTCTGAACGAGATATTCTCCTACCACGGCCATTTTGATCCTGAACACCTTTATTCAAGGATCAGGAATTCCGGGTATAAGGCATCAAGGGCTTCTGTCTACAGGACGCTGAACCTCCTTGTCGAAAGCGGGCTGGTTGAAAAGATCACGAGGACTGATAAGGGCAATGTTTATGAGCATACCTATGGACATGAGCAC
>JBBIUL010000174.1:0-5068 GCA_037440265.1 Nitrospira sp.
TTGACATACGCATGCAATTGTTTTACTCTAATCAAAACACAGTCTGACCCGTTTCAATGAAAGAAAAAATACTCAAAGAATTCGAAGAGAGCATCGCCGTAAAGAACCACTTCCTTGAGGGCCACATCGATACCATCATAGAGGTATCAAAGGCCATCGCCCATACCTTTGTTGAAGGCAACAAGCTGATCCTCTTCGGAAACGGCGGCAGCGCTACTGACGCCTCACATGTCGCCGCGGAATTCATCAACAGGTTCAAGAGAGAACGTCCCGGTCTCCCTGCCATTGCCCTGAATACCGACATGGCCGTCATTACTTCCATTGCAAATGACTATGATTATTCTGATGTTTTTGCAAGGCAGCTGAAATCGCTGGCATCAGACGGTGATATGGCCATTGCACTGAGCACGAGCGGACACTCTCCGAATGTCCTCAAGGCTCTCGATGCAGCCCGGAAAAAAAAACTGAAAACGGTCCTGCTTACCGGACTGAAAGGGAAAAAACTTGCTGCCAAGACAACGTATGCATTTGTCGTCCCCTCCGAGAATACCCCGAGGATTCAGGAAACACATATAACGCTGTGCCATACCCTCTGCCTCATGGTCGAGGAAATATTGTTTGAAGAGCCAAGAAAAAAGTAAAACAGCACTCAGAGTGCTCGGCATTGATCCCGGAAGCCTGCACTGCGGTTACGGCCTTGTCGGCTCCGACAGCAGGAACGCCTTTTACATCGCCTCCGGCAAGATATCCGCCCCGGCTTCAAAGCCCCTGCATTACCGTCTGAAATATATCTATGATGTACTTGTCGATACCATACGCACGCACCAGCCCCACACGATCGTCGTCGAGAAGATCTTTTTTGCAAAAGGCGCCCAGGCAGCGCTGAGCCTCGGTCATGCCCGGGGGATCGTGCTGCTGGCTGCGGCATCAGAGGACATCCCGATCTCTGAGTTTAGCGCCCTTGAAGTAAAGAAGGCTGTGGTAGGCTACGGCCGTGCCGAGAAAAGTCAGGTACAGGAAATGATAAAGGTCATCCTGAACATAAAGGGAACTCTCCACCCCGACAGCGCCGATGCCCTTGCCCTTGCCCTCTGCCATCTGAATACGATAAAATTAAGCAGTTTGTTGCAAACATCAAAATAGCATACTGAAACAGAAAAGGATCTCAACCAGAAACCATGGATATCGGATATCTGCAGGATACTGAAACAGACTCTCTCTCCGTACAGGTGATGAATGCCCCGGGTTTCCCCCGGGCAGCAGGAAATGATAGCATCTCTTAACGGAAGACTGCTTTCAAAGCGTCCTGACAACGTCATCATCGACGTAAACGGGGTCGGGTACCATGTCTATCTCCCGCTTAATATGCTCTCGAAGCTGCCGGATGAGGGGACCAGCATGTTTCTGTACATTTATACTCATGTGCGCGAAGACTCACTGCAGCTCTTTGGTTTTGACACAGAAGAGGGAAAGAAAATTTTTACCACCCTCCTCGGCATCTCAGGGATAGGCCCCAAAATGGCGCTGAACATTATCTCCGGTATATCCCGTGATGACTTCCTGAACGCCATTGAAACGGAAGACGTTGCCCTGCTCTGCAGGATACCCGGGCTCGGCAAAAAGACTGCCCAGCGTCTGATCCTGGAACTGCGGGAAAAACTTCCTTCTTCCGGCACTGTTACAGACAGGCTGTATGAGGACACGCTTTCTGCCCTGCTCAACCTCGGCTACAAAAAAAATATCGCCCAGCCTTTTCTGGACAAGGCTTACAAAAAGGGGTTCCAGGAGATCGAACCCCTGCTCAGAGAAACACTGAAAGAACTCACCGGCAATGAAAAAAAATAATCAGGATAATCCAAAAGCCCCAAAAGAAGACAGCATAATCAGCCCTGCTGTCTCAGGGGATGATGCTGTACAGGACCTGAGCCTGAGACCCGGCTCTTTCAATGAGTTTATTGGCCAGGAAAAGATCAAGGAGAATCTGAGCATTTTCATCAAAGCTTCCCGGCAAAGGAAAGAACCCCTTGATCATGCATTGTTCTGCGGACCTCCCGGACTCGGCAAAACAACACTCGCCCATATTATTTCCCATGAACTGGGGGTCAGCATCAAAACAACGTCCGGGCCGGTGCTGGAACGCCCGGGAGACCTTGCCGCTATCCTTACCAACCTCTCTGACATGGATATCCTTTTTATCGATGAGATCCACCGCATGCCGAGGATCGTTGAAGAAGTCCTCTATCCTGCAATGGAGGATTTTCAGCTTGACATCATTATCGGTCAGGGGCCTAATGCAAGGACCCTGAAGCTGAATCTGCCCAAATTCACCTTAATCGGCGCAACAACAAGGACCGGACTCCTTACGTCGCCCCTCAGAGACCGTTTCGGCATCATCGACAGACTCAGCTATTACAACCCTGAAGAGCTCATGCAGATTGTTATACGGTCAGCGCACATACTTTCCATACCTGTTGAAGACGATGCAGCACTCGAGATCGCCAAGCGCTCCCGCGGCACTCCCCGCATATCGAACCGGCTGCTGAAGAGGATCAGGGATTTTGCACAGGTGCTGGGCACCGGCATTATAGACCTTGCTATCACCAAGAGCGCTCTCGTTTCCCTTGATGTCGATGAACACGGGCTTGACGAGATGGACAGAAAACTACTCCTGACGATTATAAACAAGTTCAACGGGGGCCCTGTCGGCATCGAATCTATCTCGGCCTCTCTCCGGGAAGACAGGGAGACCATTGAAGACGTCTATGAACCCTATCTCCTGCAGGAAGGCTTCATCGAGAGGACACCCCGCGGCAGGCTGGCCACACGGAATGCCTTTCTTCATCTTGGCAAAGACATACCACAGGGTCTTTTCTGACATGCATTCTCCCGCTCCAGGAATACCTTCCGGACCCGACCGGAACTCGTTCGGACCTGTTTTGTAGCCTTATGAAGATGCTCATGCACATCTGCTGTTCGAACTGCAGCATACTTCCGCTGCAGTCATTTCTGCTCAGGGGAATAGACATACGGGGACTCTGGTTCAACCCCAACATACATCCGTACACCGAATATGCAAACAGGCTTGATTCACTCCAAAGGCTTCAGAAGCTCTGGGGTATAGACATCGAATATTCCGACAGCTATCTCCTTGATGATTTTCTGGGTGCCATAGCCTGCAATAAAGAAAACAGGTGCCTCGTTTGTTATACCCTGAGAATGGAGAAGACCGCCGAGACGGCAAAAAAAATGGGCCTGAAGTTTTTTACGACTTCACTGCTTGCAAGTCCCTACCAGAAATTTGATATGATAGTAGAGACAGGGAATGAAGCAGCGAAGAAGCACGGAATACAGTTCTGTTCGGAAGACCTCAGAAAAGGCTGGAATATGTCGAGAAGCCTGAGCAGGGAATTAGGCCTCTACCGGCAGAAATACTGCGGCTGCATTTATTCGGAAATGGAACGGTATCGGAAATAAAATGAACAAAACTGCATATTTTTTTTCAAAACAGGCAACAATGCTGGCTTTCTTTTTGCTGCAGCCTCCTGTTCCTTTCCCGGCCATACCGGCGTGAGTTCAGCCACTATGTCTGACTATGTCCAGTCTCTCGGGAAGCTCTTCCTCGTCCTTGCCGCTCTATTTGCCGTTATCGGAGGAGCGCTCCTGCTCTCACCGAGACTGCCGTGGCTCGGCAAACTGCCCGGAGACATTTTCATTCAGAAAAAGAACGTTACGTTCTATTTTCCGCTTGCTACAGGCATTTTGCTGAGCATCATCCTTACGTTTCTATTCTGGTTGTTCGGGAGGAAATAACTTTGCCATTTAAAATGAAAACGTTTGCTTTTATTTCGGTCCTGCTGTTGATGTTTTCGGCTGTGCATGCCGAAGCCATTAAAGTACTCATCATAGACGACCTGTATCAGAACATACCGTCAAAGGATGAAAAGATAGAACGTATGGGCAAACTCAGCGGCGATCTCCTTGTCAACGGCAATCATTACGTCGGAGATATAGAGATATGGAAAGGCAGGTCAGGGCTGTACCTGATAAACCAGCTGCCCCTTGAAGAATACATCAAAAGCGTTGTCAGGTCCGAGGTCGGCATAAACTGGGAAATGGAGGCACTGAAGGCCCAGGCTGTCATTTCACGCACCTATGCCCTCTTTCAGATGAATGCACAGAAAAATCCCATCTATGATCTCACGTCATCAGTGCTCCATCAGGTATACAAAGGGTACACGGCAGACCCGAGAATATCCTATGCCGTTAAGCATACCGAAGGCGAAGTGCTCGTCTATAACGGAAAGGTCATCGAGTCCTTATACCATTCAACGTGCGGCGGGAGAACTGAAAATGCCGAAGAGGTCTTCGGTAAAAGCTATCCGTATCTCAAGTCCGTAGAGTCAAGCTGTGAAATATCCCCCTACTGGATCTGGGAACGCAAAATACCGCTTGCTGAAATCGAAAAAGCTCTGAACATTTCCGGGATCAGCGAGATCACGATCAAGTCATACACTTCGACACAGAGAGTCAAGCTCCTTGACATACCGCACAGCGCAGGCGTCTTGACCGTCAAGGCGACTGACATGAGGAGATTGCTTGGCTGGAACCGCCTCCCGAGCACAAACTTTACTTTTGCACTGGCCAATGGCATGGTAATATTCGAAGGCAAAGGGTACGGACATGGGGTCGGATTATGTCAATGGAGCGCGCTCGAAATGGCACGCAAGGGAATGAACTACAAAGATATCCTTGCCTATTTCTATCCCAGCACCGTCATTCAGATCCATGAAAGCCGATAAATACGATTATGTCCTGCCTCATGATCTGATCGCCCTTCGGCCTCTTGAGAAAAGGGACGAATCAAGACTCCTCGTCCAGCACAAGTCAGGCGCCATGGAACACCGGAGGTTTTATGAGCTTCCAGAACTCCTCAATCCCGGCGATATCGTCATTGCTAACAAATCAAAGGTCTTCCCGGCGCTTCTCGTGGGACAGAAACCTACCGGCGGCAGACTGAAGATATTGCTCGTCAGACAGACATCTGAAAATGCATGGGATATCCTGTCAA
>JBBIUL010000175.1:0-5047 GCA_037440265.1 Nitrospira sp.
ACATTGCCGGCAGCAGATAGCCCTCCTCAAAAAAGAACTGCCACTTCTTCCCTGACAATGCATAAATCTCACTGATGTTGCCGAATTTCAGGTAATAATGGAAAAAAGGATTTTCATCATAGACAGGGGTTATATCGAACACATAAGTATCGGTAAATTCGCGGCGTTGTTTGCTCAGCATCAGCTTCTTGAAGGAATTGAAATACTCAGAAGAAGGCATTTTGATGTAGACATTGGACTCTTTCTCTGTTATGCCGGGATAGTAGAGGAGGTCGAACCGTTTGTCCTGAGTGAATTGTTTTATGTTCTGTATATCCAGGTCAGTAATCGCTGATTTCTTGAAAATAAGGGTGATAGTGCCCCAGCTCCTTATAGCTGCGGTATTTTTATGGATATCCGGGATCCCCTGTCTTTTGAATGCCTCTGCA
Source organism: Nitrospira sp. (assembly GCA_037440265.1). GTDB lineage: Bacteria > Nitrospirota > Thermodesulfovibrionia > Thermodesulfovibrionales > UBA6898 > JBBIUL01. Next base: position 429 of record JBBIUL010000175.1, read on the forward strand.
ACAGTATTAATGAGGCGAAATTCCGTACGGGGAGGAGGGATGATGAAAAGGTTGACAGACAGCAGGCCGTTTGTGTTCAGATTATTTAAGTATTCTTCAAAAGCCTCTACGGTGAAGCGGTAATCTTCTGAGAAACCGGATGATCCTGAAGGCAGGGGGTTGAGCAGAGATACGTCAATAATGTCGAACTTTGTTGTGTTTGACGCAAGCCAGCTCCTTCCGAGCCCGGCCCAGGTGTTTTCATTGTATATATCGGACGAAAACGCTTTTGAATACTGCCGTACGGATTGGATTAAAAGGGGATCAGAATCAACCTTCCAGATATTTGCTGACTGATAAAATGCGGCGGTGAGTACTGAAAGGCCGCCCTTTGGCTCGATGACAAGAACATTTTCCTTTGACGATAGTTCATAGGGAAGGGCTGACGGAAGGAACTTTATGAAGTCCATCTGTTCGGGACGACTGCTGTTTGTGATCGCATGTATTTCGCCTGCATCGATGGTGATGCCGGTCTGTTCGGGAAGAGGGTCAAGATAGCTGAAGCTGAGTCCTGGTGCAAAACGGACCGCAGGGCTGTTGAAGAGGTCAATCCTTGAAAAAGGGCCGTAAAAGGTGTGCATATGTTCTGCTCCCGGAAACCTGAGAGCGACCTGAAGAGGCTTATAGGGAGATATCCTCTGCATAAAAAATGAGGGCTGGACGTAGAGAGCAGTGAGACTTGCCGCTAGCAGAATGAAAGAAATCAACTTATATCCTCTATTGCCGGCAAAGAAGAGTGACAGGGCTGATACCGATGTTACAATCATTATAATCTTTCCGCTGTCTCCTGCGGAAAGTAAAAAAACAGCGAGTATTGAGCCGATTCCTGCACCGGAAAGGTCGGATGCGTATATCTCCCGTGCCTGACCGCTCATTTCAGAAAAGGCGGTTGAGGCAGCGAGGCCGAAAGAGAGAAACGGCAGGGAGAGCAGGATATAATAGAGCAGAATATAGAAGATCTGAATCGTGTCCCATGAGAGTCTGGCCGGTTCCAGCGGTATGTTGTTGATGGCGAGATAGCTTGCCGGTATGCTTATGACGAGCATCATCAGGTAAAGAGGAAGATACCTCATGTCCCGCAGTCCTGGGAACACCGAGAGCATGGTGCCGCTTGCCCCTATGCCGAGCATGGAGATGCTTATGACCATGAATGCGAAGTGATACCAGAGCGAGACCGAAAAAATTCTGATCAGTATTATCTGGTATGACAAGCTTGACGCTGATGCAATAAAGATGGCAGTCAGCACTGCAAGGTTCTTTTTCATCTGCAATAAAATTATATCGCATGAAGTGGAATAAGACATCTTTATGCATCAATAACCATGAAACAGGCAGGAAAAACATATATAATGTTTTTATGCCCGGGATATCAGCGATAATAAATATGAAAGCATGCTGCGGTGAAACTCCCTATATGCGGGGTACCAATGTGGCATGAAGCCGCAAGGCCTGGATTGCCGGAGCTGTTTCCTTTCATTTTCCCCATCTATGGGCTGAGCTATATCGTCATGTCCATTGTCTTGTACCGGACATTAAAAACGGCCGGGAGCGATGTCTACAGGGAGGCATTCTGGATGCTCGCTGGTTTTGCGCTGACCAAGGGGCTTTCCGCATGGGCAGATGCAGCTGATCTCCTCGTCGGGGAAACCAGCTCTTTATACGGCATTACCATCAATAATCTGTCGGTAATCCTTGTTGTCTTTTCCAATCTTTTCATCCTCCAGTTCGCCATAGGAATGATGACCTACAAGGTTCCTTACCGGAAGATCTACCTGTTGATCCCGATCGTTCTCTTCGGAGGATACGTCATGCTCTTTCTCTCTGGTGTTATAGAAAGGGTACACGCAGATTTTATCGGTCGTTTTAATTTCGGTTTCAACGGCGGTGTGCTGACAACCGTCGCCCTTGTCAATCTATATCATATCCAGAAAAAATCAAAAAAAATGAAGCTGCTGAGGGGGATTACGGGACTGGCAGCAGGCTTTGCGCTCTACGCAATTTTTGACGGGATGATAACAGGACCGTTCATGGGGGCTCCTGTCTATGTATTCAGGATGTCCGCAGCTGTTATAATAACAGTATCAACGTTTTATTGTAAGGACCTGTTTACTGAGACAAGAACGAGGAGAGTGGATTACGTCTGACCATCAGACAATGCGAACACATCGGCACGGAAAGAGCTATGAGCGCTGTTCTTCATAAAATAACCGTTTATTTACGAATGATTAAATTTTCCCATTCTGTTTTTGCCCTGCCGTTTGCCTTTACCGCTGCCCTCATTGCTGCAGCGGGCCTTCCTTCTCTCCAGCAGATATTCTGGATTATGGTGGCAATGGTCGGCGCCCGTTCAGGTGCAATGGGACTGAACAGGATAATCGACAGAAATATAGACCGTGCCAACCCGCGCACCGCCTCAAGGGAAATCCCTGCCGGAATTATCAGGACAGGTGAAGCGGTCGGGTTTGTCATTGTTTCGTTCGGGCTGATGGTTATCGCTGCATATGCGCTTAACCCCCTGTGTTTGAAATTGTCCCCTGTTGCGATCGGGGTGCTTTTCCTCTATTCCTATACGAAGCGCTTCACCTGGGCTTCCCATTTTATCCTCGGCCTTTCCATCTCTGCTGCGCCTGTCGGCGCATGGATTGCCGTGACCGGAACATTCGACTTTGCAATACTCAGCCTCGGGCTGGCGGTGGTATTCTGGCTGGCAGGATTCGATGTGCTCTATGCGCTCCAGGACATGGAATTCGATCGGAGCCACGGTCTCTATTCCATTCCCTCACGGTTCGGGACTGCACGGTCGCTCTTACTGGCGAGGGCCTTTCATCTTGCAACGTTTCTGCTCCTCTGTGCAAACGGAATCATATTCGGGCTCGGGGCCTTTTATTGGACAGGCATGTTCGTCATCGCAGGACTGTTTCTTTATGAACACTCGCTCCTGAATGCAGATGACCTCGGCAGGCTCGATATTGCCTTCTTCAATATGAACGGTTACATCAGCATGACGGTCTTCCTGTTTACGCTCATGGATTATATGCTATGAAAAAATATGTTGTCGCTGTAACCGGCGCAAGCGGTCCGGTGGTCGGACTCAGGGTCATCAAGGAACTGGCAAAAACGGCAGAGGTGTATCTCGTTCTCTCTGAACAGTCATTTTCGATCCTCCGGCACGAGACCGGCATTGACTGGAATGGAAAGTCAGAAGAGGAAGTGCAGAGGAAGATAAGAAGGCATTTTAAGTCAAAGAAAATCTTTGCTTACCACGAGAAGAATTTTTATGCGCCTATCGCAAGCGGTTCCTTCAAAACAGACGGGATGTTTATTGTCCCCTGTTCGATGAAGAGCCTTGCAGGGATTGCGAGCGGCTATTCGAACAGCTTGATAGAGCGCGCAGCAGATGTTGCGATAAAAGAGGGAAGACCGCTCATTATATCTCCGCGTGAAATCCCTTTTAGCCCCATCCATCTCGAAAATATGCTGAAGCTGTCAAGGATCGGGGTGAAGATCGTCCCGCCGGTTCTTGGGTTCTATCACGCACCTGAGAGCATAGACGACCTGGTGGATTTTGCAGCTGGCAAGATCCTTGATGTCATGGGCGTGTCCCACCATATCTTCAAGCGCTGGGGGTCTTAGCATCTTCCCTGTTCCGGCATTATATGATCTATCTCATATACATTCCTGTCCTGTTTGATACAATATAAGTACAATGTTTAAGGAATCTTGTCCAGGAAGCAATGAAATAAGGTCGCCGTACCCGGAAGAGGTGAAGTGTTTCTGGTGTGATACGGTCAATGAGATATGGACTGATGAAGTAGAGGCAGACTGCAAGAAATGCCGGAAAAAAGTGACACGCGAGATGAAACCTTCCTGCATTGAATGGTGTCCTGCTGCGCGCGACTGTATCGGCGCGGAAAAGTATGAGAGGCTGATGAAGGCGGTGAAGAAATAACAAACCCCCTCCGAAGATTTTCAGAGAGGGTTTGTTAATAGACGGGTTAGATTATGCCTTTGTTACGTTTGTTGCTTTTGGACCTTTCGGGCCGTCTGCTATCTCAAATGTAACTGCCTGACCTTCTGCAATTGTCTTGAACCCATTGGACTGAATTTCAGAATAGTGAACGAACACGTCTCTTCCATCTTCGGATGTTATGAATCCATAGCCTTTGGTCTCATTGAACCACTTCACGGTGCCTTTCTGCATACTGCTGCTTCCTCCTGAGAAATAAAATATTTGAAAGTTCCGGCATCAGTAAAAAAAACCCGCAAAGCCAAAAGTCTTTGCGGGTTATCCTTTACTACAAAAACTTCCGAAACTCCGCAAAAATTATTGCATAACGGATATCTGTTGGTCAAGGAATATTTTGATATTTGCCTTATGAAGGACAACCTCTTTGAATCAGGCAACGCCGAACAAGCCCTCAGGGTTAAAGGCATTAAATACGAAAAGGTCAAATTAGCCGCTGATATTCTCTTTTATTTCAGTTTTCTGCGGCACTACTGACACACTATTGTCAGTTTGGCTTGCTATGCTGTAGTCAGAGGAAAGGAGAAGACGGGATGAAAGTGATAGGCTTGGCAAA
>JBBIUL010000176.1:0-5036 GCA_037440265.1 Nitrospira sp.
TGTCACATGCGTGGGTGTTCATATCACTGCTGTCGGCTTTTTCACTTGCAGGGAGTGATGCCCTGACAAAAAAGGCGGTCAATGACAGCAATGAGTACCTGATTGCATTCTTCAGACTTTTGTTTTCACTCCCGCTTCTTTTCTTCTTATGGTTTTTTGTCCCGGTACCTGAACTCGACCGTCAGTTTTACCTTGCCTTTATGGTCGCGCTCCCGATTGAAATGGCAACGGTTGTCCTGTATGTCAAGGCGCTGAAACTTTCTCCTCTGAGCCTCTCCTTGCCTTTTCTGTCTCTTACGCCGGTGTTCCTGATCGCCAATGCATATATGATCGTTGGGGAAAAGGTCTCACTGCAGGGCGCACTGGGGATTGTATTGATTGCTGCAGGAGGATATCTGTTGAACGCCGGAGAAATGAAAAAAGGCCTCTTACGGCCGTTCAGTGCGATCGCAAGGCAAAAAGGCGCCATGATGATGATCGCTGTGGCTTTTCTCTACAGTATCACATCCTCTCTGGGAAAAATGGCGATAGAACATTCATCACCTGTTTTTTTCGGGATCACCTACTTTACCGTACTGACGATTTGTTTTGCACCGATAGGGTTATGGAAGGGCAGGGGGGACCTGAAGGCTTTTGTTGCAGCCCGGGGATACTTGTCTATGGTTGTGCCAGGATTTTTGTATGCGGTTATGGTTGTCACCCATATGATAGCAATGAACATGACAAAGGTTGCGTACATGATTTCAGTAAAGCGGACCAGTCTCCTGATGGGGGTGCTGTTTGGGTATTTCCTGTTTAAGGAAACAAACATCCGCGAAAGAATGCTCGGTGCATTCATTATGTTCGCAGGGTTTGTCGTAGTAGTGAACGCCCGGTAGTGCTGTCATCATAGGGTGTTCTTGAAATCCTTTTTCAGCATGCCGTATCGCTTCATCTTTTCGTAGAGTGATTTCCTTGATATGCCGAGGGTACGGCTGGTCGGGATGATCTGCCCGTTGTTGATGCGAAGCACCTGTGAGATAAATTCCTTTTCAGCGGAGTCAAGATATTCCTTTAAAGTAGTCCCGGCCCTGGACGGTAATCTGTCAGAAACGACATCTTCTCCAGGGGTTTCGGAAAAAAGAGGATTATTGTTAAGAAGGCACAACTGTTTGATGAAATTTTCAAGTTCTCTCACGTTGCCTGGCCAGTCATAGGCGAGCATCCATTTATAGATTTTTTCATTGACAGAGGTAATTTTTTGTTCATGAGATCTATTGTATTCTTCGATGAAATGGTTCGCAAGGAGCGGGATATCCTCCCTGCGGTCCCGGAGCGGAGGTATGCCGACCGGTATTACATTGAGCCTGAAATAGAGATCTGCCCGGAACGTTCCCAAGTCGACCTCTTTCCTCAGATTGCGGTTTGAGGCAACGATAATCCTTGCATGTACCGGTATGAATTCATTGCTGCCGAGGCGCTGGATTTTTTTCTCTTCAATAACTCGAAGCAGCTTTACCTGGAGGTTGAGTGGAAGGCTGCATATTTCGTCCAGGAAGATCGTCCCCCTGCCGGCGTACTCGAACTTCCCGATGCTCCGCCGGACCGCGCCGGTGAAAGCGCCTGCCTCATGGCCGAAGAGTTCAGATTCGATCATGCTCTCGGGGAGGGCGCACATATTTAGGGGTATGAATTTTTCAGCGGACCGCAATGAAAGCTCATGGATTGCCTTTGCAACGAGTTCCTTTCCGGTCCCGGTCTCGCCGGTTATGAGCACCGGATACTCTTCCTTCGCAACGGTTTCGATGATGTCATAGAGGTTCTGCATGGGACTGCTGTAACCAATAAGATTGTGGAATGCGGAACGGCCGTCTTTCTTCCTGTTGAGTAAATCCGTCAGTTCTCGGTTGCTGTGCAGAAGCGACATCTTTTCAACCGCTCTTTTCAGGGATGCCAGGAGCACACTGTCATCAACAGGTTTTTCAAGGAAATCATAGGCTCCTTCCTTCAGGGCAGTGACAGCCATCGGCACATCGCCATGGCCTGTTATGATAATCACAGGGAGATCAGTATCGATTTCACGGATTTTCCTGAGCAGCTCCAGCCCATTCATTTTCGGCATCTTTACGTCTGCTACAACAGCATGGTAGGCGCCTTTTTTTATGTTGTCCAGACCTTCCATCGGCTTGTCAAAGATATCCACGTGATAGTTATTCATGGCGAGCGTCTGTTTCATGGCCATGAGAACATAGGTGTCGTCGTCTATTACTATAACTCTCCCAAGGATATTATCTTTCATCATCGTTAAGCTCCTGAACAGGCAGATAGAGTGAAAAACGAGAACCAAATCCGGGTGAACTGTCTACCCATACATATCCTGAATGGTCGCGCATAATGCGGTCTACGATAGAAAGCCCAAGTCCTGTGCCCGAGCCTACTTCACGTGTCGTGAAAAAAGGGTCGAAAATCCTTTGCCGGGTTTCAGCTGACATGCCTTCTCCATTGTCGGCAATAGCTATCAAAACATACCGGCGGGGTTGTAGGGTATCAGGCGAGAGGGTTGCTTCGACAGATGTGCGTATGCTTAATCTCGGTTTGTCGGTCTTGTCCATTGCCTGGAGAGCGTTCTGGATTATGTTCAGGAACACCTGCTCGGCCCTTACATTATGCGCCATAACCTGGGGCAGGGTTTCATCGAGATGCAACTCAACTTCAACGTCAGAGAGTCTGAGTTGGTTATCCAGAAAGACCAGCACATCCTTGAGCAGGGCATTTATATCAATAGGTATCTTCTCTTCAGCAGTTTTCCTAGCGAATCCCTTGAGGCTTTTGATGATCGAGCTGGCTTTCTTGACCCTGTCAACAATGAAAGAAAGGTTTTCTTCTATGACTTCGTTTCTGATGCCGCTGTCAGAAAGATTTTTGAGGCTGTTTCTGGCAAACAGCAGGATTGCATTGAGGGGTTGGGTAAGTTCATGCGCAATGCCGGCCGCCATCTCTCCAAGGCTTGCGAGCCTGCCTGAATGCAGGAGCTGGGATTGGGACTCCCGGACCCTTTTCATCATCTCATAGAACTCGGTCTTGTCTCTGGCAATAATGATATGCATTGCTGAATTGTCTTTCTCATTCAGGATGGTCGAGCAGGTCAGACTTGCAAGAAATTTCCTTCCGCTTTTCGAAACCAGTTCTGTTTCGTAATTTTTCAGTTCTCCTGAAAATATCAGAAGCTTGAGAGCGCTGATACTTTCAGGCAAAAGCAGATCGCACAAGTGAAGCTGCCTCGAACTGCCGACCTCATAGCCCAGATGACGAGTGAACTCCCTGTTGACCTTTATAATATTGAGCTCATTGTCAAGGACAATCAGGATATCCGAGAGGCTAGAGATTAACTTATCAGTGAAGGCCTTTTCAGTCTTGATCTCTTCATGTTTCTGAAGTGTCCTTATGACCAGTTCTTTTTTCTGTTTTTCCAGAAGCTGTATAAGCCTGTCTTCAGGGTTGCTGCCTTCTATGTTTTTTTCCAAAGCACACCTGTTTTCAATGTTACAGTACGTTCCCAGCCAATTATTTTGTTACTGAAATGTTACATCAAAAAGCATATATAAAATCAATAAAAAAAGCCTCCTCATCGAAAATGTTACATTTTCTACACAAAACATGATTGATCATTAAACCTCAAGATTTAATAAATAAATTTAACTTATACATTCAACCAGCTGAAATATAAGAATAATATCGCTCAGGTTCGTAAGCACAAGAGAAGTGGCATAGGGGTTGCTGATCTATCCAGTCAAAGTTATTAAGGTTAATGGACAAAGGGATATGAAGAAAATAAAGGCAACAAATCTGTTTCTGAACCTTGATCAGATATCAGTCTATTGCGGAACTCCTCTCAAGAGGGTCAATAACTGGGTAGAAAAAAAAGGCCTTCCCATGACGGTCGATAATGGAGTGCGCAAGGTAAGCCATGCCGATCTTATAGATTTTTTGGTAAAGCATAACATGCCAATCCCTGAGGCCATTATTCCTGCAAAGGTAAAAAAGATACTCTTTGTTTTTTCGCAGGAGCTGATCATGGATGAAATAGTCCTCAATTTCCTGATGAAATTCTTTGAAAAATTGAAAACAGAGTCGGACCTCATTGTTGATTACTGTTCTTACGGTACCATGGTGAATATGAAACTGCTGGTATTCAAGCCCGACCTTGTTATCCTCGATGTCGGTTCAGCAGATGACAGCTGCGAACTGTGTGCTCTTATCAAATGCTCTGATGATTTTGAGAACATAAAGATTGCGGCCATTGTTGAAAAGTCTAAAATAAATGCCGACCTCAAAAAGCGGTTATGCGCTGATGCACTGCTTCCGAGATGCGTGGACCTTAAGACGCTGATGGAACATATCAATGAGATATTCTCCAAGGGTTAGCCGATGAAGAAAAAACAGGAATATTACCGCAAGCTGAAACGGAATCTGATCAGTATCACCCTTGCCGTTGCGCTGGTCCCCCTGGTCGTAATCAACTGGACAGCTTCGCGTAATTATCAGAAATATTACAAGGAAAATATTTCGAGCGGGATGATGCGCATGGTAGACAACAGAAAGGATGTAATAAATTTCTTTCTGGAAGAACAGAGGTCTTTTCTGTCGATTATTGCAAATCTCTACGGTTTCAGCTATTTGAGGGAACAGGGCAACCTGGAAGGCATATTCTCTACGCTCCAAAAGAAGGCTGCGCTTGTTGATATCGGAGTCCTCGGGAGGAGCGGTAAGCACTCTGCCTATGTCGGACCATACCGGGATGTGGTCATCGATAAAAACTACCGGGATGAAGACTGGTTCAAGCAGGTCATGGTGAAGGGCGTCTATATCAGCGATGTCTTTCTCGGATACCGCAATATCCCACATTTTATTGTTGCGATAGCAGACCCCCAGAGAAACTGGGTTTTGAGGGCCACGATTGACTCTGAGCTGTTCGATGCACTGGTAAAATCTGCCTATATCGGTGAAAAAGGTGATGCCTTCATCGTCAACAACAAGGGGGTCCTGCAGACCGTCGG
>JBBIUL010000177.1:0-4974 GCA_037440265.1 Nitrospira sp.
GTAATCGACGGATTCCTCGGAAAATCCGCAGGTGTGGTCATCGAAGACACCTATGAAAAACTGACCGACCGGGAGAAGCAGGTGCTGAAACTTATTGCGGAAGGACACAGTCATAAGGAGATAGCAAGTCTCCTTGACATAAGCGTCAAGACTGTCATAGCCCATCAGACCAACATTTCAGAGAAACTGGACATACATTCCCGTGCAGGGCTCATAAAATTTGCAATCGTAAAAGGAATCATAAAGCTCGAGGGCTCATAACATCTGATGCGGTCCTCAGTACCTCTCGCACAGAATTACCGTCGAAATCAGGCTACCGGATACCTTTGCCCCTGAGACTGTCCTGATAAAAAGCCACATTGTCCGCATGTTTTGAGCCTTCTTCAGCCGTGATCTTTCCCTCCAGACAGAGTCTGGCAAGGCTGACGTCAATCGAGGAATACTCTTCACCCGGCACGAGCATCTGGGATCTTATCTGGTGTGTCTTGCCCTCACGGATGAAGTTTTTGATTTTCAGGTTATTGAGCAGTCTTTCATAAGCCAGGACTGATCCGGTTTTGTCTTTCCTGAGCACGAGCCGCTGGGAGATCACTGCAATAAGCGACTCTGCAAGCTGCGTCCGGATCTGGGGCTGCTGATGCGGAGGAAAAATATCTATGACACGTTCTATGGTCGAGGTGGCATTTCTTGAGTGCAGTGTGCTTAATACAAGATGCCCGGTTTCTGCAGCCTGGAGGGCGATCTCAAAGCTTTCAGGATCCCGCATTTCACCGATCACTATGACGTCAGGATCCTGCCTGAAGATATGCCTGAGCCCTTCATGGAATGAAGCGGTGTCCAAACCTATTTCCCGCTGGTTTACATTGCTGTTCTTGTGTTTGTAGAGATACTCAATCGGGTCTTCAAGTGTAATGATATTGCATTTTCTCCTGGTGTTTATGATGTCCACCAGAGCAGCAAGGGTTGTAGACTTGCCGTGGCCGGCAGGACCGGTTATAAGGATAAGCCCCTGAGACTTCAGTGCCATCTCCTCAAGGTCATCAGGGAGTCCCAGTTCCTTCAGGTCAGGGATACGCTCAGGGATCCTCCTGAGCGTTATTGACACGGAATTCCTCTGCTTATAAATATTCACCCTGAATCTGCCGAGATCAGGATCAGTAAACGCAAAATCAATATCGTTTGCTGTGCTGAATTTTTCCCTTCTCTCTTCTGACATTAAGGCATTTGAATACTGAATCGTCTGTTCAGGGGTAAGCGGTGGCAGGTTCAGGCGCTGCAGCTCGGTGCTCATTTTAAGGCTCGGGGGCACCCCTGCCGTGAGCTGAAGATCTGTTGCCTTTGCCTCAGCAAGCCGGGTCAGCAGCATCCTGATATCTCCTGCTTCACCGGCAACTTCTTCATAAACCCCCATACAGGCCTCCTGTATTGCACTGCCTTTCAGACCCCTGATCCCCGGAGATTGAAGCAGTTTCATCGCTGCGTCCATCTGGGCAGCAGGCACGATGACCGGAGTAACCCTTCTTCCCACAATGAATTCTATATCCCTGAGAGCAACATAGTCATTGGGGTTGACCATGGCAATCATGAATTGATTGTCGATTTCAAGAGGCAATATTTTGTATGCCTTCATTTTTTCAAAAGGAATGGTCTCAAGGACTTCACGGGGGATATCAATATTGAATAAGTTTGCAGAAGGCGTTCCGACCTTCTTGCTCATAAACTCAAGGAGGGTATCAGGGGAAATATATCCCATTTCAATAAGCACGGACCCTATCTGGCCGCCAACCTGGGACTGCCTGCGCAAGGCGTTCTCAAGCATGTTTGATGTTATAATTCCGTATTCGACAAGTATTTCGCCAAGTTTTAATTTTGCATCTTTTCCTGGTTCACGTGCCATACAATCTCCTCCGGCATTGTGTTCAAAGTATTATCGTCTGTTTACAGCAACATGGTTATCGGGAAATCCTGAGGGCCTCATCAATGAGCATTACCGGTATGCCGTCCTTGACCGGATAGAGAAGCCCGCATGCTTCACAAACCAGCCCTTCTTCTTTGTCAGTCAGTCTTATTTCTCCCTTGCATTTGGGGCAGGCAAGAATCTCAAGAAGTGTTTTGTCAATCGGCATCAGTCCCTCCGGTTGTGCAAGATTACCAGTAAACATGCACAGAGTGCAAGTTTTTTTTGGGATGCTTATTTTATTTTGTATTCCCTGATTTTTGACCGCAGGGTATTGCGGTTGATGCCGAGCACATTTGCGGTCTTCAGCTGATTCCCGTTTGTTTCTCTCATAACAATGGTGATGAGGGCTTTTTCAACTTCAGAGAGCACGGTATCATAGAGATTGCAGTTTGCTGCTTTTGTCATGTCCTTGAGATACCGCTTCAGTTTTTCCTCAAGGAAGTCCTTTATCGAGTAATTGTTCTCCTCTTCAAGAAGCAGGTCTTTCTTTTCTATGGTTGTCCCTGAAGAAAGTACACAGGCCCTTTTGATCGTATTCTCGAGCTCGCGCACATTGCCGGGCCAGGTATGCTTCAATAGTAGCGATTTCGCTTCCTTTGACAGCTCCTTTTCGCCTGTCTCGAGCTTTGCAACAGCCTCCTCAAGAAATCTATTGATCAGGAGCTGTATGTCCTCCCGCCGTTCGCGCAAGGGGGGCAGTTTAATCTGCACAACATTAAAGCGGTAATAGAGGTCTTCCCGGAACTGACCTTTTGAAACTGCTTCTGAGAGGTTTCGGTTGGTCGCGCCGATGATCCGCACATCAGCCCTGATGATCTCATTGCTCCCCAGCGGACTGAACTCTTTGTCCTGCAGAAAACGGAGCAGTTTGGCCTGTAGTCCTGCGTCCATCTCTGAAATTTCATCGAGGAAGAGGGTGCCGTTGTTCGCTGCCTCTATCTTGCCTGCCTTTTCAGCAGTAGCCCCGGTAAACGCACCTTTTTTATAGCCGAAGAGTTCTGACTCGAGCAGCTCTTTCGGGATCGTCGCAGCGTTGATTGCAACAAACGGCCCGAGCGACCGCCTGCTGTTATAATGGATAGCCTTAGCAACCAGTTCTTTGCCGGTGCCGCTCTCACCGGTTATCAAGACCGTAATATCCTTTGAGGCAACCTTGCCGATGTCCTTGAACACCTTCAGCATCTTCGGGCTCTTGCCGACCATCTGAGGGCTCTCCGTTTCAAACGCTGCCTTCTTGAGCTTCTTCAGTTCATCACGCAACGCCATGTCTCTGAAGGCATTTGCCACCACAATCTTCAGTTCTTCTATATCAAACGGTTTCTCAAGGTAGTCATACGCGCCTTCCTTCATGGCGGTTATAGTACTCTCCATCCGCGCATTTGCCGTTATCATGATGACCATCGCTTCAGGGCTGTTAGCGCGGATATCCCGCAGTCCTTCGAGGCCGTCTCCGTCAGGGAGCATGAGGTCGAGGAGAATAAGATGAGGCTCTTCAAGGGCTGCCCTCAGTCCTGACGCGAGTTTTGTTCTCGAGGTAATTTTGTACCCAAGCGGTTCAAGGGCCTTCTTGATGACCCAGATTATGCTCTCGTCATCGTCTATAACTAATATCTTTTTATCCATTGTGTTCAAAAGGAAGGTAAATAGAGAAACAGGTCCCTTTATTTTTCTGGCTCTTTACCTTGATAAATCCCCCGTGGTCTTTAATAATCTTCTTAGAGAAAGCAAGACCAATGCCAGTTCCGCTTTTCTTTTTTGTATAGAAAGGGATAAATATTTTCCCAAGGTCTTTTTCGGTAATCCCCTTGCCGGTATCCCTTATCATTATCAGGGCCATGCGCTTGGTCCTGCCGTGCTCGCCGAACAATTCATTCGAAGGAGAGGTAGACACCTCAAGCCTGTCATTTTTTTTCATTGATTCAACAGCATTTTTTATAATATTCAACAATACCTGCAAAAGTTTGCCCTCATCGCCGCGCACCTGCGGAAGGCTCGGGTCATAGAATCTTTTTAATACTAACCCTTTTTTTTGCAGCGGAACATGCATTATGAACAGGGCCTTTTCGATAACTTCGTGTATGTTCACAGGATGAAACGAAGGCTTTTTGCAGGTGGTTAAATAGTCCTGAAGTATGAGATTCAGCCTGTCTGTTTCCCTGATAATCATATCGACATATTCGTCAATACACACACCCTGCGTCTTATTACGCAGTAACTGGGCAGCTCCCTTGATACCTCCGAGCGGATTTTTTATTTCATGAGCAATAGATCCCAGCAGATAGACAATCGAATCAAAATCAACCGGCTCACGCTCTGCAATGTCTATATTCCGGGATAATGAGAGTATTGCTCCTGCCACCGTCCCGTCAGTAAAATATGGGGAAAGACTGAAGTCAAGGCTGACCGGCTCGTCAATGGTCAACGTTACTGACCTGCCCTTGAATGACCTTCCTCCGGATATCGTTTTGCTTATCAGGGGCGCAATAATCTTGTCGCCGCTGACAAGTTCGGAAATCCTTCGGCCTATAATATCTTTAGAACTTTTCTGGAAAAGCTCCTCTCCGGTTTTATTGATAAAAATTATTCTTTTTCTGGTGTCAAAAAGGACAATCGATTCATCGAGACTGTTGATGATCGAATCAGTCGAGAACATGATTATAATAGCCTAATCTGGATGCTCCGGATATATTCCCGGCTGCTACGGACATTATTCGTAAGAGACTGACAGCACCTCAGGATGCAACGACTTTTTTGCGGAACAACTTTTATTTACAGTGAAAAGCCATCAGCGCCACAAGAACCTGTAAGAACTTTATCACAATCAAATTAGCTTTTTCAACTTGTGTTTGATCAGGACTTCCATGCATTCATTGACACGCTGGAGGTGAAATTGGTAAAATTGTTTCTATTTTTTAAACAGGGAGGAGTGATAGGTGGATGCCCTCGGTAAGAGTGCGTGAAAGCGATTCGTTTGAGAATGCCCTCAAAAGGTTCAAAAAACAGTGCGAAAAAGA
>JBBIUL010000178.1:0-4928 GCA_037440265.1 Nitrospira sp.
AAAGGAATCTCTGCTTGCAGCAGTGAAGACCATAACAAGCGCTCAGTCCAAAGGGATAATCCACAAGAACAACGCTGCACGGAAGATCTCGAAGCTTACGAAAAAAGTCAACGCTGTTTAGGTATCCTTAGCAGCCTGGCCAAAAGAAGTTCCACAGGATAAAAACTTCCTGAACTTTTTATCTGCACGTCAGCCTCATGCAGGATATTGAAGACATGGTAATTATGTTTTTTGTCACGGGGAGTGTCCCTGCCAGCCATGAAGCGGCCGTACTGCCAGTTGAGCGCACCGAGGAGGCTGTACGGTTCTTCTGTTTCCCGTAATATCCCGTATATCCTGAAGACCTTTTCAGCATCTCCTGCATTTATTGCATTGACAAGATCAAAGGCACTATAGGTCCTCTTGCATTCGATTATGTCAATGATGTCTTTCTTGTCAACGGACGTTTTCCCTATGAGGGTGCACTTGTCGATTTCAGAGGAGAGCATCCCAAGGTCAGGGCCGATAGTCCCGAGAAGATACTCGGCAGCGCTGTCGGAGATCGTAAGCCCCTTTGCCTTTGCCTTCTGCTTCAGCCATGAGGGGATGTCTCTCTCATTGATGTCGAGCAGTATCTGTTTTACGCCTTTCAGCTTGTCTTTTGCATCTTTTTTTATCTGACCGAGGTTAAGCAGTATCAGGCAGGAGCTCTCAGAAGGGTTCTGAAGGTACTGCTCGAGTTTTTTGAATTCTTTTTTTAAAAGCTTCTGGAAGTTCTCAACAATTATGTGCTTCCTGCCCCCGAAAAACGGGACCGTGTTCAGGACATCAAGTATCTGCTCAAAAGGGATGCTCTCACTGCCTGTGGAAGCCAGATCGAACGAATGAAAGCTGAAGTCTCTTTCTTCAGGCGGAATTTGGGTTTTAATCAGGGATACGGCTTCGGAATGAAGGAAAGGGTCAGAGGAGGCCAGGAGATAGTTTGATGAGGGAAACCCTTTCCCTGCTTCATCAAGGAAATTCCGGTAACTCATCGGTAAATGAGCGCCCTGACGACCTGCATGGCTACATCCCTTGCAGCCTTCTCCTCGGCAATGTCCCTGTTCGCAAGGAGCATGCCGATATCCTGTGAGCCTGTGAAGGAGACGATAAACGGTGAATCAATATTTTTTATCTCTTTCACTGCGCCTTTTTCATCGGTTACCCTGAAGTCGGCCCGGATGTTCACCTGGTATTCAATAATCACCCCTGCTTTTTCAGAAAGCCCGGACATCTGAAACCGGTGAATGGTGCCTTTCAGTTCAAGGGGCGCAGAAGGGTCAACGCTGACCCCCTGCTTCATAAATTCTTCAGTCAGGGCCCTGTGCAGTTTGTCCTGGAGTTTCGGTTCAAGCGTCCGGTTTTCGATATCGCCGATCCTGATTGAAGTAAACGGCAGATCAGCATGGCGGTGTATGCTGTAGCCGCAGCCGGCAAGAAAAGATGCACATAAAAAAACTATTGTCAGTGCTGTGAATGGGATCGTCTTTTTGGATGTTTTCATTCTGTTATTCTCCAATGACAAGGTTAATAAGCTTGCCTTTTACAATGATGACTTTCCTGATTGCCTTGCTGCCTATCGCCTCGAGCACCTTTGCATCGCTCATCGCAGTCTGTTTTATCTCCTCGTCTGAAAGTCCTCTCGGTATCATCAGTTTCCCCCTTAGTTTCCCGTTTACCTGGATAACCAGCTCGATCTCGTCCATCTTCGCGGTCTCTTCATCCCAGACAGGCCATGCCTCTTCGGAGAGGCTTTTCTGTCCGTTGACAAGGCTCCAGAGTTCTTCGGTCATGTGGGGAGTAAAGGGGAAAAGCAGGCGCAGGATATTTTCAACCGCGAACCTGAACACCAGCCAGTCTTTCTTGTCCTGCGGTTCAAAGCTGACGGTCTGGTTAACCAGTTCCATGAGTGCTGCTATGGCAGTGTTGAAATGATACTCGCGTTCAATGTCAGTGGTTACCTTTTTTATGGTCTGATGGGTCTTTCTCAAAAGACTGCGGCCCGGTTCGGGAATGTCAAGTGGATTTATTACACCGGACTCTGCCGGGTCTGCAGATTTTATCTCGTTGATGTTTTTGCAGACAAGGTTCCATACCCTGTTGAGGAAACGGTATGCGCCTTCAACGCCTTTATCCGACCAGTCAAGGTCTTTTTCAGGAGGCGCAGCGAAGAGGGAGAAGAGCCTTGAGGTGTCTGAACCGTATTTGTCGATCAGATAATCAGGGTCAACGACATTGCCCTTTGACTTCGACATCTTGGCCCCGTCCTTGATCACCATGCCCTGCGTAAGGAGGTTCTGAAACGGCTCGCTGTAGTCGATGATCCCGAGGTCCCTGACAACCCGGGTGAAGAACCTCGAATAGAGCAGGTGCAGGACAGCATGCTCAACGCCGCCGATATACTGGTCTACCGGCATCCAGTGTTTCAGCTCAGAATGTCTTTCGCCGTTCAGTGAGGAAAAATCGATGTCCCCGTTGCTGAAACAATAGGCGATGAAATACCACGATGAGTCTACAAAGGTGTCCATGGTGTCTGTTTCCCGCCGGGCAGCGCCTCCGCAGGAAGGACACGTTGTCTTTATGAATGACTCTGCCTCGAGCAGGGGAGAACCCCCGGTGCCGGTGAACGTTACATCCTCAGGGAGTATTACCGGCAGGTCTTTCTCGGGCACGGGAACAATACCGCAACTGTTGCAGTAAACCACCGGGATCGGGGTGCCCCAGTATCTCTGCCTTGAAATGCCCCAGTCCCGCAGTTTATAGTTGACGACCTTTTTGCCGATCTTTTTTTCTTCTATGAACTCTGCTATTTTCCTGCGTGCCTCAGCGCTTTCAGTTCCGGAAAACATGCCTGAGCCGACAAGCACGCCTTCATCTTCATACGCCTCATGCAGTTCTGAGCTCCTGGGTTCGGACCCTGAACGTTCCTGCTCCGGCACTATGACTGTCCTGATCGGCAGGTTGTATTTTTTTGCGAAATCAAAATCGCGCTGGTCATGGGCAGGCACAGACATGATCGCGCCTGTGCCGTACTCCATCAGGACGAAATTGGCAATGTATACCGGGATCTTTTCATTGTTCATCGGGTTTATGCAGTAATGACCGGTGAAAAGGCCTATTTTTTCATCTGCCTTGCCGTAATGTGCCGTTACTGTTTCGAGTTCTGCTGTGTCCGGTACAAGCCTTGATGCAAGGGGATGGTTTGGCGACAGGCATAAAAAGGTTGCGCCGAAGAGCGTATCCTGGCGGGTCGTGAATATCCGTATGCTTTCATCCATCCCGTCTATCCTGAAATCAACTTCCACTCCATAGCTCTTTCCTATCCAGTTTTTCTGCATGAGCACGACTTTTTCAGGCCATCCCGTCAGTCCGTCGCAGGCGGCAAGGAGTTCTTCAGCATACCGGGTGATTCTCAGGAACCACTGCTCAAGCTCCTTCTGCACAACAATGCTGTCGCACCGCCAGCATTGTGTGTCGATGACCTGTTCATTTGCAAGGACCGTGGTGCATGAGGGGCACCAGTTGACATAGGAGGATTTCCGGTATGCGAGGTCTTTCTCGAGCATCTTTATGAAGAACCACTGGTTCCAGCGGTAGTACTCAGGGGTGCAGGTAGTGACTTCGCGGTCCCAGTCATAGCTGAGACCAAGCTTGTTGAGCTGGGTCTTCATGTATGAGATATTTTCGTGAGTCCATTGGGAGGGATGGACACCGTGTTTGATTGCAGCATTTTCTGCAGGCATGCCAAAGGCATCCCATCCCATGGGATGGAGCACATCATAGCCCTGCATCCTTTTGTATCTCGCGATCACGTCGCCGATTGCATAATTGCGCACGTGGCCCATATGGATTTTCCCGGAAGGGTACGGGAACATTTCGAGGCAGTAAAATTTCTTGTGCGCAGTTTGGGTGATGGTACGATTGCTGTTCTTTTCTTTCCAGACGGCCTGCCATTTCGGCTCAACCTTTCCGGGGTCATACGTTTCTTCCAAAATCACGTTCCTCCGTTCTCATTGCAAGACAGATATCAATGGGAAACATAAAAAAGCCGGTTGATGTTGTATCCTGAAAAAGTAGCATAAATAAAGGGTTATTGGCAAGGATGTGCAGGGACGAATTTGTTCAGTGAATCACACAGTTAATCAAATAATGGATGTTTCTGAAAAAAATATGGCAATTTTTGTTTTTCTTATGTAAGATTATATTGTTTTTATAGGAAGTTATATTAAATATATACGGAGGCTGAAATGAGACTGAATGACAGGAGAGGCTTTACATTGATCGAGGTGATCGTAGTTGCCGGAATAATAGCTATCCTTGCCGGAATTCTGGTGCCTATTATATTCAAGGAGATCGATGAGTCAAGGGTCACAAGGGCTTCTGCGGATATCAGGTCAGTTTCTTCCGGTTTCATTGTCTTTAAAAAGGATACTGCCCAGTGGCCTGCAATGGACGGGGCCTGCGGCGCAAATGTAACCCTTCTCGTCGGCGACGGAAACGGACTGCCTAACCTTGCCGGTATGGGTTTTGATGCAGGAGTCACCAGTTCCTATAATGACCATCTCTCAGTAAACACCACGGGGTGCTACAACAACTGGAAAGGCCCTTATATTGCAAGGGTTGCTGCGGACCCGTGGGGAAATACCTATGTTACAAACGCAGACGGCTTTGCCATTGACGGCAGGCCGGTCTGGATAATTTCAGCAGGGCCAAACGGCCAGCTGGAAACACCATCATTCAATGAAACCATCCTGGGCGACGATATAGGGTTGAGGCTGAAGTAGCAATAGACTGAAGGTATCTGTTTCATTTTCTGATCCGAAAAGGGCTGTCATTTATTGACAGCCCTTTTTTATGTCATCGAATCCGGAGGATTGTCAGAACTGATCAGGCAAGCAGATATAAGTAAT
>JBBIUL010000179.1:0-4916 GCA_037440265.1 Nitrospira sp.
TCTCAGCGTCCTTGAGTGTTCCGGTCCTGACGACCAAATCCCTGAGTTCGTCGGTATAAAAACCTGCATGCTTTGCTGTTTCAAAAAAATATTTGTTAACCTCGATCAGTTCGGTTTCCATTACGTGCCTCTTATAGGCAAGGGCAAAAAGAGGTTCGATGCCGCTCGAACAATCGGCAATAATAGACAGGGTTCCTGTGGGGGCAATAGTGGTGGTTGTTGCATTCCTTATTTCAGGCCTGAGGGCCTTGCTGTATACAGACCCGTGAAAATTAGGGAATGCACCCCTCTTTGCAGCAAGACCTTCAGAATATTTTCTGGCAGAATTGCTTATGAATTTCATGAGATGTCTGGCAAGTTCAAAAGCTTTTTTGCTGTCATAAGGTATGTCAAGGAGAATGAGCAAATCAGCAAAACCCATTACGCCGAGTCCGATCTTCCTGTTGGCCATATGCATTGCTTCTATCTCAGCCAATGGGTACTTGTTGACATCGATTGCGTCATCAAGGAACCTGACCGCAGTTGAAACATCATCAGAGAGGGAACCGAAGTCTATGGTTTTGGTTTTCCTGCCGCGCAGCATATACCTGCTGACATTAATAGACCCAAGGACACATGCCTCGTAAGGCAGGAGGGGCTGCTCGCCGCATGGGTTTGTAGACTCGATAACGCCAACATGCGGTGTAGGGTTAAAGCGGTTTATCACATCGATGAAAACTATTCCCGGGTCTCCTGTTTCCCATGCACTCTCAACAATTTCATTAAAAACAGCCTGTGCCTTTATCGAGGCATATTTCTTCCGGGTTCGGGGGTTTATCAGGTCGTATGATTTTTTCCCCTGCAGGGCCTTCATGAACCTGTCTGTAACCGCAACGGAGATATTGAAGTTTTCAAGCTCGCTGTGAGTTCTCTTGATGCGAATAAAATCAAGGATATCCGGGTGGTCGATCCGTAATATACCCATGTTCGCCCCGCGCCTTGCCCCTCCCTGTTTGATAACCTCGGTCGCAGTATTATAGACACGCATAAAAGACACGGGACCGCTTGCAACCCCTCCGGTTGAACGAACAAGATCAGCCTTTGGCCGTAATCGTGAAAAAGAAAAGCCTGTGCCACCGCCGCTTTGCAGGATCAGGGCGGCATTTTTCAGAGAATTGAAAATGCTCTCCATCGAATCATTGACCGGAAGAACAAAACAGGCGGCAAGCTGCCCGATATCCTTTCCCGCATTCATAAGTGCCGGAGAGTTCGGAAGGAATTTGAGACTGCTGATAAGGTGAAAAAACTTTTCTTCCCATTGCCGGGCGTTTTCATGGTAATTCGTTTCAGCCCCGGCAACTGCTGCGGCTACTCTCCGAAACATGTCATCAGGGGTTTCAGTAATAGTTCCAGCGTCATCCCTGATGAGATATCTCTTTCGGAGCACCTTCTCTGCGTTTTCGCTCAGCTGCATGAAAAAGGGATATTCAGGTTCTTCGCGAAGGCTTCTTTGTTTTCCCGGTCCGTTGTGCTGCTGTTTTCTTCTTTGCAGATTTTTTTGCAGCCTCGCCGCAACAATAGAGAGGGCTTAAACGGCCTTCTCCGGTTTCCGATACAACGAACCTGTTCCCACACTGTCTGCATTCATATGTTATCGGCTCTTTCATGGTAAACTCACCTGCTCCCCTGCATTCATTTCTTCTTTTTCATTGTCTTTGGTTTCCTGGCAGAAGCGGTCTTTCCTGATGAAGCTGATTTTTTCTTTGCAGCGGGAGACGGCTTCTTTGTCGGTCTTTTTAATGCCGGAGCACTCCTTTTTGCTTCTTTGATGTCCTTTGTGCTGACAAGTATGCCGCAGCAGTAGATCGGGCTGATATGTCCGCTGCCATCACCGGTGACGGTTATTTCAGTCCCGCAGAGGCTACATCCATATTCGACAATTCTTAGCACAGTCATGATTTACCTCCTCCTTAATAACCATCATAGTCGAGAAAATATCAAACTGCAAGTCAAATTACAGGATTGCGCTGGGTATGAATGTATTCTACGGATTGTGATCGAAACAGAGCAAAGAGATGGGCTCAGTCTTCGCGGTAGAGTTCCTCTATTAGCATATCGTATTCTTTCGGGACAAAAGACAACTCAATTCCCATGCCGTTCTTGAAATTTGCTATCTGCGTCTTGACTGTTCTTTTTACGATACCCTCGAGGTTTATGAAGCTCCTGTTTTCGAACTCAAGCTTCATTGAAAGCCTGGTGCCTTCCTTAAAACCTTTTCTGGTCCTGATAAAAAGTCCGTTGCATGAGAAATCTGAAGAAATGCCGGAATGTTCGCTTTGGCCGTCAGAGAAGATTATGTTGAGCCGTCTTATCTTGCGTTTGCAAAGCCTTTTATTCATCAGAAGGCCTGAATAAGATTTTCTGCATCATCTTGAACTTTGCAAAACAGCGTTCAAGGAGTTGCCAAGGTGACGATAAGCGTGTTCTTTATCCTTGCTATATCAAAGGTAACGCCGGAAGGCAGAAGCTGGACAAATATATTCAGGGCATTCTGTCGGTCCTTGTCTTCCTCAACGAGCACCTCACCGATAAACGCTGAACTGAACTTGAATACTTTCTCAGTCCTGTTGAGCGCCGGGCTGAGTTTCAGCTTTAACCATTCCTTGCCGTAACGGGATTCAATCTCGTCTGAATACTCCAGGTGGCCGTTCGGATTCGTGATATTAATTACGAGCATCGCCTTGTTCTTTGCCTCGATGATCGATATGTTGCTCACGCTGAAGGGCTGTGAAGGCTTGTCAATCTTCTTTTCCTCTTTTTTCGCAACCTCTACTGGAGCAACGACAGCTGGTTTTTCAGTAGTTGCCTTTTTTGGCTCAGATGGTGCCTTAGGAGCCTCTTTTGGGGCTACCGGAGCAGGTTTCTCGGTCCGGACCGGGGGAGCAGGTTTTTCAGCTACTTCCTTTTTTGGTGGTTCAGGCACAGTCTTCGCAGGTTCAGCTTTTCGTGGAGCTTCTCTGACTGCGGGCTTGACTTCCTGCTTAATCTCTGCTTTGGGAGGCTTTGGCGGTGCAACCGGTTTCATCTCCTGAGGAGGCCTTGCCACTTCCTGAGCGGGCTCCTTTTTCACCGGGACATCTTTTCTGATATCCTGTTCTTTTGTCATTACTCTTCCGGGAACCCTGTCAAGGGCCATTTTTGCAGTAATAAGAAAAGACTCGGCCTTATCATACATAACATCTGTCATTGCAACACCGCTGACAAAATCAGAGGGAAGCAACCGTGTTGGAGAGATGATCCCTGTTCCCGTGGTGCTTAGGATTACATCATTTCCGATGATATTGAAGTTCTTTACTATGTTGTTGAACCTGTCATATGCTTCGACCTTGATCTTGAATCTCTGTCCGGAAACAGCAGAATCAGGCGTTACGACAACAAAAAGCTCAGGCCGGGCATTCTCGACAAGGATTTCAGAGGTCTTTCCGGTCTGTTCCCTGTTCCTTTCACGTACGATGACCTGCACTTCTTCTGCCTTATCATAGACCGCCTTTACAATAGCCTGTCCGCTCTTGAAGTCGGATGCGCTCAAGGTTGGTGGTTCAAGCTTCGACTTTCCGGTGGTGTTGATGACAATCCCGTTGCCGGTTGCACTGTAATTGACAACCAGGTTGTCGAAAGCATCATATGCAGCAATCAGGAGATCAAATGCTTCACCGGCAACTGCGTTTCGCGGGGCCTGCAGTTTGAAGTAACTTAAGGAAGAAGGACCTACTGCTATATTTTTTGTTCTGCCGATGCTGCCGGTTGAAACCTCCTGGATCTCCAAGACGATGTCCCCTGTTTTTTCGGATACAAAACTGGCAGTTGCCATGCCGTTTCTGAAATCAAAGGAAGCGCTGCCGGACATCTTGACTGTCGAAGTGCCGGTTGAATTGATCTTTATGTTCCTGCCAATATCAAGGTCATCCACGGTATTGTCAAAAAGGTCCTTTGCAACTATTCTGATATCATATGGGGTGCCGGCTGTTACAGCTGCCGGATGCTGAAGGACAAAGTGGTCGAGCTTGTTCGGAAGGACCACCATCTCCTTTGACACGATCGGAACGGTGCCCCCTGACTCTGTTATCGAAAAAGTTATTTTCTCGGCTTTTTTGCAGTTTATGGAGATGCTCGCTGAGCCCCCTGAAAAGGATGTAGCATTAAGCGTTGCCGGCAAAATCGTACAGGAGCTGTTGATTGTATTTCTGAATTCTTTCCCTCTTTCCGAGAAGTTCGTGATGAGGTTTTTGTTTGCGTCATATCCCTGAACCTTGATTACGAAGTTTTCTCCGGCAATAATCCTGTCGGGCACCTGCAGGGTAAAATGATCAAACTGGCCGGGTTTTATGACAATAGTCCCTGCGCCAGATACAGAACCGAGGAAACTGGTAAAGCAGACTGCCCAGAAAAGTATTAAAACTTTCTTTGTGATTTGCCTAGTTGCGCTCATCCTCTTTCACCTGTATTTGTTATTTGACTAATATGAATATCATATTTTATGTCTATATGTCAAAGAAAATAAAAAGAAAATCAAAAACTGATGACTGATATATCATTTCTAATAATATCGCGCAGCAATGCCGGTTCAAGCTCGGTGTCAGTAAAGAACAGCGGCCCCCTGATCGAGTGAACAAAAAACCCGGGGGAGAGCAGGCGATACTTCACTCCTCCAGGCGTTACAGCAGATGAAACTGACGCGGCAGAGCCCCTGAAATTCAACGACAACAGAGAAAATATCTTTCTGAGGATTGTCCTCCGTTCTTCCATCGGCTTGATACAGGCAATATCAATCCCCTTTTTCGCAGCAAAGTTGATCTCATAATCGGAAAGATCAGTGAACTCAATGACTTTGGTCCTATATCCTAAATTAATACTTAAATCAGCCTTAAGGTTGTAAG
>JBBIUL010000180.1:0-4911 GCA_037440265.1 Nitrospira sp.
GAGAAAAACTATGAGGATGATATATCAGAGTATGAAGAGGTTGAATTGGACGAGGAATGCACGGTCCCTGAGTGGATGGAGGATGAGATCGAACTTGCAATAGATATTTTTATCGAAGGACAGGACAGATATAAAATTATCCCCTTCAGGGAACCTTCACTTGTTTTCAATGCAATGAAGGAATTCACAGAACAAATAGGCAATGCAGAGTTGCGCGAAAAACTGAGCGGCATTCTTGACGGAAAGGGTTCGTTCAGGAAGTTCAAGGATGCGCTTGAACCATTTCCGAAAGAGAGGAAGCTCTGGTATGGATACAGTGCAAAGGCTTCAAAGAATGAAATTGCTGAATGGCTTGCCACCGTTGGCATCGAGCCGGCTGGGGATAGTCAGACAGGCAAATCCCCCTGATGTCTGTGAAAAAAAGCACTGCCCTCTGATGCCCTGAGAAGTTAATGCATTTCCTGCTTTAAAATATCAGGGTGATAGATATACAATAACCCTGTAAAACAATCCCATGACCATACGCGAACAGACAGAGGAATTCGAAAAAAAATTCCTGCATAAAAACGCCTGCCTCAGCGCAAACAGCAAAGGACGTGCTGTTCATGAGCCGGATGAGGAAATCCGGACCGCGTTCCAGCGCGACAGGGACAGGATTATCCATTCAAAGGCATTCAGGAGGCTCAAGCATAAGACACAGGTTTTTCTTGCCCCCAAAGGAGACCACTACAGGACCCGCCTTACCCATGTGCTTGAGGTCTCACAGATCGCACGGACGGTTGCAAGGGCGTTGAGGCTGAATGAAGACCTTACAGAGGCCATTGCGCTTGGCCACGACCTCGGCCACACACCGTTCGGCCATGCCGGAGAGATGATCCTTCGCGAGATTCATCCCGGCGGATTTGACCATTACAAGCAGAGCCTCAGGGTTGTCGATTTTCTTGAGCGAAACGGACAGGGACTGAACCTGACGCATGAAGTGCGGAACGGCATTATAAAGCACTCAAAGGGGAAGGGGAATATCATCCCTGAAAAAAAAGCAGACCGCTCAGAAACCCTTGAGGGCCAGGTCGTAAGGGTCTCTGACCTGATAGCCTATGTCAATCATGATCTTGACGACGCTTTGCGGGCAGATGTTATCAGGGAGGCTGACATACCGTCAAGGATCAAGAAAACGCTTGGCACCGGCCATGCAAAAAGAATAGATGCGATGGTAAAGGATTTGATTTACAGTTCCCGAGAAACCGATCTTGAAGAGATACGGCTGAGTGAAGATGTCTCGGAGACTGCGTATCTCCTTCGGGATTTCCTGTATGAGCGGGTCTATGAGAGCCCGATGATCCTTGAAGAATTCAAAAAGGCAAAAAAAATTCTGAAAGACCTCTATGAATACTATCTGGAGCATATCGAAGAGGTTTTCAGGGACATCCCTGCAGAAAAGAAGGCAAACAAGAACCGGATGGTCTGTGATTTTATTGCAGGGATGACTGACAGCTTTGCGCTCATGACATACGAAAAAATCTTCCTCCCCCAGCAATGGACAGTGCTGTAAGAAGTACTTACCGTAAGTAAGCCCACTTTTTTATGTCAGCCGGTCTTCATCACTGTCTTCTTCTGCAAAATCATCAGTGTCCTCTTCGTCCCTATATTTTTTCAAACGACTCCTGAACTTTATATAACCGATCAATGTTGCAAACGCTGCAGCGAACAAGACTATCCAGATGATATGGTCTGCAATATATATTGGCCAGGAATAACTTTTTTTCAAACTCTGCTGCCATTGAGTTTCAAGCAGAGCCAGATCAACAGCCATATGTTTGTAAACAGCCTGCTCAATCTGAACTCCCTTTTGCATGCTCTCTAAAACGGCAACCAGTTTTTCACTGCCGAATTCGTTCACAACAAACTCTACAAAGCTTTTGCTCTGAAGGTATGCAAGGACAAGACTCCTTGACTGCTGAGGAAAATGCAGGGACAAGTCCCGCAGGGGTATCAGGGCATCGGAGAGCACTGCCTGCTTCAGGATATCTTTTTTTTCGGGATTAATGATGTCTGCGACCCCGCCGCTTACCCATTGTGCAACCCCTTCATCGAGCCACTTGGGTATGAATGGACTTTCAATGTTCTGATGGATGAGCAGATGCGACAACTCATGCTTGAACGTGTCGAGCAGATCATAGGGGGTCCTGTCCAGCTTTGAATAATCCATTACAATGAGATTCTCACGTGGCACGGCAAAGGCTATGGTCAGGTCGTCCCTGACCAGTTGTCTGAATTCATCTTTTGTATGAGTGAGGACTACTGTCGGCACAAAAAGCATCTGCAATGCGAGCTGCTCTTCAAGCTGTGTTTTTATCCTCGGGTATGCTTCAGCAATTTTAGCTGCGGCATTTGCAAGGGGCGCCTCATATTGGATAATGATGTCCGCCCCCCTGTACTGATGATATTCAACGTCTGATGCATTGCTGAAGGAGGGGGGAAGTGCCAGGAGAACAAAAAAAATTATAGCGACCATTCTTGATAGCCTTCTGCAATATGCAAAGCAAACCGCATAAAGTCAGGTGGAAAACTGATCTTATTATTTCCTGGGTGCAGCAACAACAGGTTTCATTTTGCTGGCAGCAGGCTCTGTGATGACTATCTTCCTGTGCGAGCAGCCTGCGAGCAGGATTATGACGATGAAGAACAGGAAATATTTTCTCATGGTTTTAGATATCCTCATGTGGTTCTGACATCATGAAATGACCTTATGTTCATTGTAGCACAGCTTTACATTTTTCCCCTTATTCCTGTATCTTTTTATGATGATAGATTTGCATACGCATACCATATTCAGCGACGGCGAACTGATCCCTTTTGAGCTTATCAGACGGGCTGAGGCAGCAGGCTATGCCGCTATCGCATTAACAGACCACGTTGATGCTTCCAACATAGAACTTATTATCCCGCGCATCGTCAAGGCGATAGAAAAAATAAGGAGTTCCGTTTCACTGGAAGTCCTTCCCGGAGCTGAAATAACTCACGCGCCCCCTGAGATTATCCCTGAACTTGTCAAGGAGGCCAGAAAACTTGGGGCAAGGATCGTTGTGGTGCATGGAGAAACGATTGTTGAGCCGGTAAAACAGGGGACCAACAGGGCAGCCATTCAGGCCGGCACTGATATTCTGGCTCACCCCGGACTGATTTCCGAAGAAGACCTCCTTCTGGCAAAGGAGAAGAACGTTACTCTCGAAATCACCTCCAGAAAAGGGCATTCTCTATCAAACGGATATGTTGCAAAGGAGGCTACTCGTTTTGGCGTGCCCCTCTGTATCAACACAGACAGCCACAGCCCTTCAGACCTGATTACAATCGACATGGCAAGAAAGGTTCTCCTTTCCGCAGGCATTGAGGAGAACAGGGCAGACGCTGTATTTGAAAACTCGAGACATCTTGTGGAAAAAGCACTCAGGAGGGCGTAATGCCGAAAGCAATAAAGAAGAGAACAAAGAAAAAGACACTCGGGACAGAGACTGAGATCAAGGACCGGTTCTCAGACCTGAAAGAGCGGATGCAGGAGAAACAAAAAAATGTCCTGATGTACGGACTTTCTTCTCTCGGCATTGTTTTGGTCATCGCCGCGATACTGTTTTTCAACTATTCTGCAAAAAATAAAGCCCGTGAGCTTGAAAGCAAGGGATATGCTGCCTACTATAACCTCTATGCTGCAAAGGCGGTATCGAGGCAGCAGCAGTTCCAGAACGCACTTGATCTGTTTCAGCAGTCCTATGAAAAAAAGAAATCTCCCCGGGTGCTCCTGTATATAGCAAATGCATATTACGAACTCGGAAAATATGACGATGCCCTCAAGTCACTCGAGGAATTCACCGGAAGGTACAAAAATGCAAAGGATCTGCTTCCACTTGCCTATCAGAAGATGGCATACATACAGATAAAAAAGGGAAGTCCTGACGAGGCACTGAAACATTTCTCCGCGATACAGAATCTTTCGGGCGGTTACTTCAAGGATCTGGCACTTATCGAATCGGCAAGGATCCTGGAAACCCAGGGGAAAAAAGAAGAGGCCGCTGCGAAGTATAAGGAACTCTCAGAGAAATTTCCTGAGTCGCCGTTTGCTGCCGAGGTAAAATCAAAACTGGGCGAGGGCAGGGAAAAACAGGGGCAGAATTAGATCCTTTTTTTCCTGATGATTTTTTTCTTCACCGAGGTTTTTTTCTTGGGCTTGAACGATGCCTTTTTTATCATCTCCCTGTCGTCACGGTCAAGTGCGAAAAGGTCCTTCGGCGGCAGATAGAGAGTTTGGCCGGTCTTCAGGCGAATATTTTTTTCTATCGAATTCAGCGAAAGAATCACATGCATCGGAACCCCGGTCTTCTTTGAGATGCTGTGGAAGGTCTCCCCTTTTTTTACTGCGTAGCGCTCGATTGTGAACATCTCTTCTCCGGGAGTGACCGCAAGTTTTTCAAGGAACATATCCCGTGTCCCTTCAGGAATCTTGAGTGTATAGTCGGAAGCATCAGGCGGAGTGCACCACCTCCGCAGTTCAGGATTGAGTTTCTTGATTTCTTCAACAGTTGTGTCGGTGAAGTCTGCTGCGACCGCAAGGTCAATCGGGGAGTTCAGCACAACCTCGTCAAAGCGCAGCGGCGGATGATATTCAATCTCGTCGAAGCCGAATTCCTGGGGATTGGCAGCGATGAGACTCGCTGCAATAAATCTCGGCACATATTCCTTTGTTTCAGAATGGATGTGTTTGGTATTGAGGAGCGCCCAGTAATTGTCTGCCTTGCTCTTTTTCAGCGCACGCATAATCCTGCCCTCGCCGGCATTATAGGCTGCCATCGCAAGGTTCCAGGAGCCGAACATGTTATGCAGATCCTTCAGATATGCTGCGGCAGCTTCGGTAGACTT
>JBBIUL010000181.1:0-4900 GCA_037440265.1 Nitrospira sp.
TTCTGGAGCCCTTTTCATGCGGAGTTCTTGTCTTGACGAACATGCCACCCATGCTCACGTTCTTGGTATATTCCGTAATGAACTTGTCAAAGCTCTGATAGGTGACCTTGAGGGAGACGGCACATCTCCTGTTAGCGCGCTGGTTTTCAACGGACACATTGATTTCCTGAAGGCTTGCGGTCTGAACCATTGCACTGCAGGAAGGGCAGGGTATTTCAGTGAAAGGGTTTTGCTCGATGTATTCCTCTGCAATGCTATGCCTGCAGTACGGACATTGATATTCTTTTCTCCTGATTTCCTGGTCAGCATCGTGCATGCCGAAATTCCGTGAAAACTGCTCGAAGTCATTGTCCATGGCGCTTCATTATAATGGAATATTCAAAAAATATTCAACGCCGCTGAAGCGTTTTTCGTGTCAGCATGGCTGCTGCGTGAAGTTCAAAATTTCTTCACAGTCTTTTTGTAAAGTCATTTTGAGGAGGTGAGAAAATGACTACTTCAGGCATGCGTCTGTTAACCATTGCCGGTATTGCTGTATTCCTTGCCCTGACTGTGGTGACGGCACAGGCAGGACAGGATGGTCTTACCGGAAAGTATGATCAGTCGTTGAGAAAAGGTGAGACGAGGGAAACGCTTGACCCCGGCAATTTTGCCAACCCCTATGTCAGCAAGGCTTATCAGATAGCAAAAGAAATCCCCTGGGTGCTTGACAGCATATACTGTTACTGTTACTGCGCGGAATCCCCTGTATTCAGGCATAAAAGCCTCCTGAGCTGCTATGTTGACAATCATGCCTCTGTATGAGATATTTGTTTACGGGAGGCCCTTCGGGCTTCCGAGCTTTACAAGCAGGGATATACAGTCGATCTGATTAAGAAAACTGTTGAAAACGAATTTAAACGATAAGAAAAGCGGATGAAGGCTCAATTCGGGCTGTGAAACGATAAGGAGAACACATGAAAAAACTGATACTGCTGATGATGATCATGCTTCTGATGACTGGCGTTGCATATGCAAAGAACTACGAGATCAATAAGAAAGCCGGTGAGTATGACGTTGAGATCGCCATAGACAAGAACCCTCCTGTTGTAGGTGACAACAACATTTCGATTGAAATAAAAGATGCTTCCGGCAAATATGTGACAGATGCAAAGGTAAATGTTGCATATTCAATGCCGCCGATGCCGGGGATGCCCCCGATGAATTATAAGACCAATGCTGAATTGAAGGGGAATGAATACAGGGCCAAAATGAACCTCTCGATGTCAGGACCCTGGAACATTGCAGTGAAAATCGTGCGTGACGGCAAGACTACTACGGCCAAGTTCAACATCGATGCACGGTAGACAATCACGTTTCTCTCGCAGCAGGCGTGCGGACGGCATAAACGTTGTCCCGCACGCCCGGCTTTTTCTTTTTTTCCTGCTTATTGGCCTCTTTTTTTCTGCGGAAGGAGGCAGTGCCTTTGCAGAGCAGCTCAGTCTTGATGTCCTGATACAGGAGGCTGTGGAAAACAGCCCTGAAATTCAGGCTTCAGCAGCACGTGCAGAGGCTTCAACGTACAGAATACCCCAGGCAAAGAGTCTTCCTGACCCCATGATAATGTTCGGCTATCAGAATGAGGGCTACCGGAGATATACCTATGGCGAGATGCCGGATGCCCAGTGGATGTTCTCGGCTTCACAGATGTTCCCTTTTCCCGGAAAGCTCCCCCTGAAGGGGGAGATGGCCGCGCGTGATGCCGATAGCTTCAAGGAGATGCACCGACTTGCCAGACTGAACACCATAGCCAGGATCAAGGAGCTCTACTTTGAGCTGTTCCTTGCGCATAAAAGCATCGACCTTGTAAGGGAAAAGACTGCACTCTTCACAAAGATAGAGGATGCAGCGCTGGCACGGTATTCCGCCGGAATGGCCCCGCAGCAGGAAGTCCTCATGGCGCAGACAGAAAAATATATGTTGTTTGAGCGGGAAGAAATGCTTAAACAGAAGGTGCAGGCTGTTGAAGGCATGCTGAACGCAGCGGTTGGCAGAAGCGTTCAATCGCCTCTCGGCAGGCCGTCAGAGCCTCCTGCATCATCTTTCGGTCATACGCTGGAAGTATCGATCAGCACAGGCATTGAGCACTCACCTGAGGTGCACTCCAGAAGGAAGATGATAGCAGCATCAGAAGCAAAGGTGAAAATGGCCCAAAAAGAGTATTATCCGGATGTCACGCTGGCCGCAAGCCTTTTTAAACGGAGGGGCGATTTTGAAGATATGTGGAGCCTTACGACTACAGTCAATATCCCGATATTCTACAGGACAAAGCAGAGGATGGGAGTACTTGAGGCCGAAGCAGCACTCGCAGAGGCCGTGCAGGAACTTGAAGCAGCCAAGCTCATGGTTTCCTCAGGAATAAGAGAATATTATTCCATGATGTCATCATCCGGAAACCTCATGGATTTGTACAGGAACGGGCTTGTCCCGAAGACCTATCAGGATTTTGAACAGGCGGTTTCCGGTTATGTCACCGGCAAGGTCGAAGCAGTGACCGTCATTTCCAGACTCAGGGCTCTCATTGACTATGAACTGCTTTTTTGGGAACAGTTTGTGCAGAGAGAAAAATCCATAGCAAGACTTGAGGCCTTGACCGGCCTCGCTGCTCAGGCAAATGCACCGAAGGTGCAGGGAGATAGTGCGAAATGAAAATCAATCGCGTGATCATTTTTCTGGTGTTGGCGCTGACAGCGGTCATATCATTTTATCTTCTGCAGAGGACTCCTGCTTTCAGAAATATGAAGCCGGCTGTCGAACAAAAACCAGCCACTGAAGATGCTTCAAAAAGAGAAGAAACTGCTCAGACAGGTGAAGCAGAACGGCAGGACGAGGAAGAAACCGAAGAAGAGGCTCCCAGCATAGAGATTTCAGAAGAGGCTCAAAAAATGATCGGGGTGAAGACAGTTGACGTTACCGCACGGCCTTTTCAGCAGATTATAAGGACTGTCGGCAGGGTAGACTATGATGAGAAGCGGCTTGCTACGGTCAATACCAAGATTGAGGGATGGATCGAAAAACTGTATGTTGATTATACTGGGAGATATGTGTCAAAAGGGGAGCCTCTTGCCGAGATCTACAGTCCCGAACTGATCGCAACCCAGCAGGAATATCTGAATGTCCTGCGCTGGTCAAAAAATGAAAAGGATGCGCCGGGGACTGATATCGGCAGGATGCTCTCGCGGGATTCGGAATCATTGCTCGATGCGGCACGCCAGCGGCTTATGCTCTGGGATATAACGGAAAAGCAGATAAAAAAGATTGAGGACTCAGGCCGTCCGCTGCGGACCCTTACTGTCTACAGTCCGGTGAGCGGCTATGTTGTCCAGAAGATGGCCCTCCAGGGGATGAGAGTGATGCCCGGTGAAAAGCTTTTCGATCTGGCGGATCTTTCGTTTGTCTGGATACTTTCCGATATTTATGAGCATGAGCTTCCGCTCATAAAAACAGGACAGAGTGCGAGGATAAGCCTGAGCTATTTCCCCGGCAGGGAATTCGTTTCAAAGGTTGATTACGTATATCCGACCCTTTCCGCTGAGACAAGGACCACAAAGGTGCGGTTTACCGTTCCGAATCCGGGGACTGTTCTGAAACCGCAGATGTTTACGAATGTCGAAGTGAAGGTAGACCTCGGGAAAAGGCTTTCGATCCCCGACGATGCAGTTATAGATACCGGACTGCGCCAGATCGTGTATGTGGACCGGGGTGAAGGATATTTTGAACCCCGGGAAGTGCGTCTTGGTACAAGGGCCGGTGGGGTACGGGAGGTCCTTGAGGGGCTGAAGGAAGGCGAACGCGTAGCCTCATCCGCCACTTTCCTCATCGATTCAGAAGCAAAACTGAAAGGCATAACGCCTCTCGGCGGCCACAAACATTGATCTGCCCTGATGATTGAGAAAATAATAGGATACAGCGCCCGGAACAAGTTCTTTGTCGTTCTCCTTGTAACATTCCTCTGCATATGGGGCTACTGGGCATTAAAGAGGACACCGCTCGATGCCATCCCTGATTTAAGCGACACCCAGGTTATTGTTTTTACCGAATGGCCGGGCAGGAGCCCGGACCTCGTTGAAGACCAGATAACCTATCCGATTTCGTCAACACTCCTTGCAGCGCCAAAGGTGCAGGCAGTGCGGGGATTTTCTTTTCTCGGAAGCTCGTTCATCTATATCATCTTTGAGGAAGGGACAAATATCTACTGGGGCAGGAGCCGTGTACTCGAGTACCTGCAGTCCGTAAGGAACAAGCTTCCGCCAGATGTCAACCCGGTGCTCGGCCCTGATGCCACGAGCGTCGGATGGGGTTTTTCCTACGCGGTTGTCGATGAATCAGGGAGCCATGACCTTTCCCAACTCCGTTCCATGCAGGACTGGAACATCAAGCTCGCGCTTGAGAGCGTTCCGGGGGTATCGCAGGTCGCAAGCGTCGGAGGCTTTGTAAAGCAGTATCAGGTAAACATTGATCCGAACCGCCTTCTTGCCTATAATCTCCCGCTCATGAAGGTCATGGAAGCCATCCGGAAGAGCAATGAAGATGTCGAGGGGAGAGTTTTGGAATTCTCAGGCATTGAGTACATGGTGCGCGGCCGCGGTTATATAAAGCACCTTGCCGATATAGAAAACATTGTTGTTGGAACAAACGGGTCCGGCACCCCGATATTCCTGAAGGATGTCTCGACTGTCCAGCTTGGCCCTGAAATCAGGAGAGGACTGGTTGATCTTGACGGTAAGGGTGAGGTTGCCGGCGGCATTGTGGTTGTCAGGTTCGGCGAAAATGTCCTGAATGTGATCAGGCGCGTCAAGGAAAAAATACAAAGTGATATACAGCCGGCACTCCCTGAAGGGGTAAAGATCGTCACAACCTA
>JBBIUL010000182.1:0-4885 GCA_037440265.1 Nitrospira sp.
TATCCGGCGTATGCGATGCCGCGAAGACCGATGGTAAGCCGTGTGCGGGAAATTCGCACGCACGGTTTGAAAGGGGGACTTGGAAACGGAGCGGTTTAACCGCTACCGCGCCAGATTCTACCAATGAGTTACGAAATTATCTTGGAAATACTTTTGTTTTAATATGAAAAAAAGTCAGGGAGAATAAGATGGCTAAAGAGTTCACTGTGATAATAGAAAAAGACGAGGAAGGATACTTTATAGCAGAAGTGCCTGAACTTAAAGGCTGCCATACGCAGGCTAAGTCTCTTGACACCCTAATGGAACGAATCAGAGAGGCAATTCAGCTTTGCCTTGAAGTTGATAAAAAGAAACATCCCAAAACTTACCTTGTCGGCGTCCAGAAAATCGCGGTATGACCAGAATTCCCTCATTGACAGGGAAAGATATCATCTCTTTATTAAGGAAAGCAGGTTTCATTGTTGAGAGGCAAAGAGGCAGTCATGCTTTCCTGAAACATACGGATGGGCGGTCAACAGTAGTGCCAATGCATTCAGGTGAAACAATTGGTCCGGGCCTCCTGTCAAAGATTTTAAGAGATGTTGAGTTGACAAGAGCAGACGTATTAAAACTTCTTTAGGGTTTCACCGCTTTCAAGTTTCCGGTTTTTACCCTTTCAGGCTGTTCACAATTGCGCTTTTGTGTTTTTTCGGATGGGGGATAAAGAGAATGCTGTAAGAATGGCTTGCAACGTAAGAATCCCATGCTTTGCAAGAAACAAGACTGCCCCATTTTTGACCTTTTCTCTGCCACTATCCATTTAATGCTGGCGTCTTGCTCCATGCACATCTTCCTTGATAGCTTTTTTGAATTCCTTTCGTAATAAAAAAACCCCGAAAAGTTGAACTAATATTGGCGCGGCCAAGAACACCAATAACCCTATGGAGCTTATTGAAAGAAGATAAACAATCAAACTCCAGAAACCAAGATAATTAATATGAACTTGAGATACCCTACTTTCCTGCCCGATTCTATTATCAAGAAGCCCTGGATATAAGTTAATGGCAGCAGAATTATGCCACCCATAATAATAAGAAGTTTAACCCAATCCATTGAGGTATCCTTTAGTATCAGTAAGCACCTGGAGCGTTAATGTAATCCAGGAAGTCAAAATGGGATCAGATTCTGCTTCTTGCAAACAGTTATTTCCCTTGTTCACCATTCTGCTTACAGTAGAATAATGCATCCCAAGATAATCAGCAATATCTTTTTGTTTGTGTTATATATTTAAGTAGGTTTTTCTGAATTTCCCCTTTGAGGTCACATCATACATAATTTACCTCTCTGTCATATTCTATCCTGAGCAGTAATGTCATAAGCTTTGTAACGGAGTAAAGTCTTATTCTGCAAAAAGACATGACTATCGTCACCCGAACTCGTTACCCGATAGATGCACAGTCCAAAAGCCTATCTCAAGCCTGTTTCTGTTATAGTAAAACATGCCTAAAGTCATTGTCGGTATGAGCGGGGGGGTCGATTCAAGTGTAACGTCATATCTCCTTAAAGAACAGGGGTATGAGGTCGAAGGGCTGAGCTTTATCCTCTGGGAGGCACGAAACAGGAGCAGTTTCACGACCTGCTGTTCGCTCGAGGCAATGAACGGTGCTGCAAAAACCGCCGAAAGCATCGGCATACGGCATGACTCAATGGATGTACGAGATGAATTCATAGAGAAGGTTATTGAACCTTTTGTTGATGCATATACCAAAGGTCTGACCCCAAACCCCTGCATCCTCTGCAACCGGCATATCAAGTTCCCCTTTCTCCTGCAGGAGGCTGACCGCAGAGGCGCTGAATTTATTGCCACCGGCCACTATGCGCGAACAGAAAAAATTCAGAATTCAGAACTCAGAACTCAGAATTCAGAAAAATACTATAAAAACCCTGATGAAGTGACAACATGTCTTAAAAAAGGGATTGACCCGAAGAAAGACCAGTCATATGTCCTTTATATCCTGAGGAAAGAAGAGCTGGAGAAACTGGTGCTCCCGCTCGGACACTACAGGAAGGATGAGATCAGAGCCATAGCCCGGGAACTCGGTCTGGCGGCAGCCGACAGGCCCGAGAGTCAGGAGATTTGCTTTATTGAAGACAGGAATTATTTCAAGTTCATCCAGAAGCTTTCCCCTGTTGCCGGAGAGCCGGGCCCTATCATGGATACGGACGGCAACCTGCTCGGTACGCATAAGGGCATTTACTGCTACACGATCGGACAGCGGAAGGGCCTTGGGATTTATTCGCCTGAACCGCACTATGTAACCCGGATAGATGCGCTGAAAAATACGGTTTATGTCGGCTCCGCAGATGAAGCAAAGACAAGCAGTTTTTTTGTCAGAGACATGAACTGGCTCTCAGAACCGGGCTCAGAGGCCTTCCGTGCAACGGTCAAGGTGCGTTCGATGATGGAGGACAAGCCTGCCCTGATAGAGTTGCTGAATGATAATGTGAGAGTGACGTTCGATGAGCCCCAGTGGGCGCCTGCCCCGGGACAGAGTGCTGTGTTCTATGACGGAGATGCAGTGCTCGGCGGCGGTATCATTGAGCAGTAGTTAATAAATAAGTCTAAGCACGTCCTTCTCAACCGTAATCCGTGCCGGGAGCATGCCAAGGTAGTCGCCATCAATTTGCACATGGGCAGAACCTTTTACCTCAATTTTAGAGGATTTTATATATGCAATGTCAGTATCCTTCAGATGCGTTCCTCTGAGAACCCCTGAAACATATCTCAGGAGATCTCTGCGCATCCTGCCTTTAAAAATTGCCGTGTAAAGAAGGGGTATTGCAATGTCAGCATCAGGAGTCACCTTGAAATTTCCGCCGTATCTGCTTGCCTTTCCGATAATAGCACTGTATCCGGAATAGTGTTTGCCGTCTATGATCAGGGAAAGTTCAGCAGGGCTATAGCCCAGGAAATTGCGTAAGCCGCTCAATATGTAAGCGGCCTTGCCGGAAATCTTTTTCAATGAAAGGTTGATGTCATTCACTGCTTTCCCATCAAAGCCGATACCCGCCATCAGGCAGAAATAACGGGGTGGACTGCCTGAAAGCTCAATTTTTCCGAGGGAGACTGATCTCGCGGCTCGGTTGAGCGCTATTTCCAGCGCTGCCGGTATGTCTTCCGGGACCGAGAGCTCTTTTGCAAGGACATTTGTTGTGCCGAGCGGCAGTATCGCCAGAGGGGTTTCTGAAAGCACCATGCCGTTCATCACCTCGTTTATTGTCCCGTCGCCTCCGGCGGCAATTATGCAATAAGGTTTCTTTGCCCCGGCAGCGCGAGCCAGGCTGGTGGCATCACCGCTTTTTTGTGTCAGGAGCACCTCTGTTGAAAAGCCTTTCTCTCTCAGCAGCGATGCTGCCTTCTCAATTTTCCTGAGTGACGATTTTCTCGCCGCGGGATTACTTATGATAATGATCGAAGAGTTCATAGAGAGATAGTTCCCCGAGGTATTTATCTGTCTTGCTGATGAGTACAGGTGTCTTCTCGAGATAATGCACAGCAGCTCCAACATCTGCATCATCCTTCAGGAAAAAAACCCGGCCTCCCCTGCTGCTTCCGGCTCTTTTTATGTGAGGGATTCTGACATAACCAAACCGCCTTGATGCAAAATAGCCGGTTGTGTAATCAGGGTTGTCTGAGATACAGATTTCAGCGGCAACCTGTTTGCAGGAGCTGACCTTTGTTGCAAGTATGAGTGCTTCGGTAATTCGTTGGGTGTCAATCCTGCGGCCGGCCATTTTCTTCAGCAGCGCGCTCGCTGCATGACTGGTTATGCCGAGCCTTGAAACACGAACGCCCCGCAGTGCATCAGGTTCAACCCTTTTGCCGGAAGCGGCAAGAACAAGTGCGGCGCCTCTCAGAGTGTTTTTTCTCTTAAGCAGATCTAATGCAGTCTTGGCAGCGCTGCTCGAAATACCTGATTCCTGAAGAAGGTCAGTTATATATTGCTTTGCTTCAGACGGGGATATGCATTTAACCGTGGCAACCGGGAGAGACCTCAAGGATAAAGGTTTTTGTCCTAATGCCTCGATGGTGAGTACTATCTTGTCTGGCCTGCCCCGGGTGTGGGCAAGTGCTCTCTTTGTATAATTCAAGAGTGCTGCGGGTATCTCTGACTCGCTGTATATACCTTCAGCGCCTGATATGTGAATCTCACTGTCTGTTTGTGCGCCGGCTGTGTTATGGAAGTCCTGCTTTGTGTCTTCTGCTTTTTGTCTTTTGCCTTTTTTTGAGGCCCTCATCCGTATATTCCACATGAATAGCATTATACTACAGCTCACGAGGATTTCATCTGCAGAGAAGTGCTGCACCCCTTGACCCGACGGAGGATCAAAAGTACAATGGTTATGAAAGGAACAGGGAAGCATTTAATATGACAAGACTTGCCAAAAAGAGATCGAAAAAAACCGGGCTTATGCCCGGCTCGCTGGTGCATATCGGAGATAAAAAAACAGAAAAGACAAGGGTTACTTCCATTCATTATGACTCCGACCATTTTGAAGAAAAAGAGGTCAAAGAGATTGAAGAATGTCTTTCTTTAATCGAAAAACCCGGGGTCACCTGGATCAATATAGACGGAATACACCACGGAGATACTATTGAGAAGATAGGACAGTATTTTAAACTGCATCCCCTGCTCCTTGAAGACATCATGAATACGGAGCAGCGGCCGAAATCAGAGGACTACGAAGGCTATATCTTCATTGTCCTGAAGATGCTTGACTATGACGAGAAGGAAAACGAGATAAAAGCAGAGCAGCTCAGCCTGATACTGGGGCCTCATTATGTCATATCATTCCAGGAGAGAGAAGGAGATATCTTCAATCCTGTTCGCGAAAGAATGAGAAC
>JBBIUL010000183.1:0-4837 GCA_037440265.1 Nitrospira sp.
AGCTCCAGGGCCTCTTTCCCGTTCTTTGCCGCAAGGACATTGAGGTTCAGCTTGCTCAGTTTTCTGCTGATGAGGTTTCGGACCGAGTCGCTGTCCTCAACAACGAGGATGGTTTCTTTCAGCTGCATGGACGGAATGGCTTCTTTTTTCTCATCAATGGTTTCGGCAGGGACCCTGCTTTCAGGCAGATAGATGATAAAGGTGCTTCCGGCGCCTGCCTTTGTATCGACCACAATGTGTCCTTCATGCTGCTTGATAATTCCATATGCCTGTGAAAGACCCAGGCCGGTCCCTTTGCCGACGTCTTTTGTAGTAAAAAAAGGTTCAAAGATATGCGGCAGGATCTCTGATGTAATACCGGTGCCTGAATCAGATACCTCCAGGATGATCCAAGTGCCGGGGGGCATCTCGGGAAGAGGGGGTGTTGAATCCGGTGATACTGAGAGGTGATTGAGGGTGAATCTCAGACTGCCGCCCTTGGGCATGGCATCCTGCGCGTTCACCGTCAGATTCGCAAGCACCTGCTGCAGTTTGACCGGGTCGGCCAATACCATATATTCACGCTCCTGCAGGTCAACAGAGATATCAATGTTTTCAGGGATCGTTCTCCTGATAAATCTTGAGAATTCTTCGAGAAAAGGCTTTAAATCAACGGACTTCATCTCGCTTATAGATTTGCGGCTGAAATCGAGTATCTGACGTATGAGCTGTGCTGCCCGTTCACCGTTCTGCATGATGGCCTCAGCCATCTGCCTGTCTTCATCGGCAAGCATGCTGTCGGTAAGGAGTATATCTGCGAAGCCGATTATGCCGGTGAGGATGTTGTTGAAATCATGGGCAATGCCTGCTGCCATCTGTCCGACTGCCGCAAGCCGTTCCTGGGCATGAATGCGCTCGTCGAGCGCCCGCTCATTAGTGACATCTTTTAAGACGAGCACCATGCCGCTTATGATGTTGTTCTGGCTTATGGTCCTTCCGGCCAGTTCAAATATTTTCAGGGGAGGGCCGGGAATTGCGACCTCATGCCATTGTTGCTGGGTGTCTGATGCAAGGAACTGCTCCACGGGAATGTCTGCAAGGACGGACAATGAGTCGCCAACGACCGTATTCGAGATTGTCTTCAGGTAGTCGGAACCGATGCTGTTTGCAAGTATAATGCGATGACCGGCATCGAGCAATACAACCCCTTCCGGTATATGGTCTACGAGAGTATTGAGCGTAGAGATGAGTTTCATGAGTTCTTCTCCTGCTCTCTCCCTTTCAGTAATCTCATCTTTGAGCTTTCTGTTTACAAGGACCAGGTCGGCAGTTCGTTCCTTTACTCGAAGCTCAAGTTCATCATGCGCCTTCAGCAGTTTCTGCTCAGCGCGTTTCCGTTCTTTGATCTCCTCTATTGCCTGGTCGCGCATATTCCTGTATGCGCGGATGCGGTAGGTCAGGTCAGTGACATCCTGGATGGCAAAAAGTGCATTGAATTCAGCCCCATGGGGGTCCTTTATAGACGTGACGGTTGTATGCTGAATCCGCATCTGACCGTCAAAGAGCCTCGATGGGATGATAAACTGATGGAGCTGTGAGGAAAATATTGTGGGTGGTCCGCCGTTGAATATGTCCTGTAAGCGGCTTTTGTATTTGGAGTCCTTAAGGTGTGGGAAAAAAGAGGTTATGTCTTTGCCGATGATCTTCTGTTTCGGGATGTCTGTCCAGTCTTCAAGGCAGTTGTTCCAGAAGAGCACAATCCAGTCCTTCCGTAAGACCAACACACCGAGCGGTATGTCGTCAAGGAGGCCGAAATCTTTCCCTTCGACATCAGGATCGTTCAAGACAGGGACCTGTAGTCCTGGTTAATGGCCGCGATCAGGGCATCAAAGGACCCCAGCTCGAAGACGAGGATAATGTCCCCTTCGATGTGGAGCTGCTCGATTGAAAACCGTGTGCGCGCAAGAATGACGGTCATGGCAGGATCAAGCTCATTGAGGGAAAGGAGGGTGTCGATCCGGTCCTCCATATAATTCGGCAGGGAATAATTCAGCTGCTGCTTCAGGACATTTGAGATGGAACCCATTACGCCATTGATTACGATATTGCCTACCTCGCTGAGCGTGCCGGCCCGGACTGAATCAAGGTCAAGCGTCCCGGGCTCCTCCCCGGTAAGCACTGAAACCAGTTTTGAAGCACTGTCAGGCGGAAACACAAGGGCTGCTGATCCTGAGAACGGGCCTTTGAACCCGAGCTGGACAGCCGCAATATGCTGTCTTCCGAGTTCTTCCATCTCGTCTTTCAGCTCGGCTGGAGTCAATATTTTTATGTAGGGGACCTGCAGGTGAATCTTGCAATTAACCATCTCGCTCAGCACACCGGCTGCTTTCCCGACCCCGATGTTGATGAGTTCCTTTAATGCATCGATCTCATTAGGCTTCAGCTGCATACGTCAACCCTCCTGCTCTGTCCCAAGGACTTTTTTGATGGTGTTCAACAGTTCTTCTTCCTTTGGCGGTTTATTGATTACTGCCCTGGCCCCGAGCTCAAGGCACTGTTTGCGGGTGCTCTCCTGGATGTCTGCGGTGATAACAATCATAGGGATTGTCGAACCCTTTTCAGAAAGTGCGGCCAGAATTTTCAGACCGTCCATACCCGGCATAATGATATCAAGCAATATGCAGTCAGGGGAATGAGAAGAGACCATCTGCAGTCCTTTCAATCCGTTGTCGGTCTCGATCGTTTCGTACCCTCCGGTCTTAAGGATAGAACGTATCTTTCCCCGCATATAAAACGAATCATCGATAATCAGAATAACAGCCATAGCTCTTTGACCTCTCTTCGATCTTCAGTAGTAGTGCATAAACCAAAGGACCATGAGGTTTGTTTCGGCATACAGTCTCAGCTGCTCCGAAAGCCCTCTGGCTACAAAAATTATAACAGATATAATTATTATTTATTTCCAGAAACAAACAAAATATCTCCTGTCTCTGACCTCTGTGCCTGGTTGCATGAGTATGCCGTTGATTTTATGTTATTATCTATAGCCATGGAGCAAAGACTGCAAAAGATTATAGCTGAAATGGGCATTGCCTCCCGAAGGGGAGCCGAGGAAATAATTATTGAAGGGCGCGTGACCGTAAACGGACAGGTTGCGGTCATAGGCATGAAGGCTGATCCGTCAAAAGACCATATAAAGGTTGACGGCAAGCTCATTGTTCAGCCGGAAAAAAAGGTTTATCTTGTCTTCCATAAGCCGAGGGGGGTCTTGACGTCGCTGAGCGATCCCCAGGGCAGGCCTGTGGTAAAAGACTTTCTCAGGGGCATTCGTCAGAGGGTGTTCCCTGTAGGCAGGCTTGATTATGACTCAGAGGGTATGCTTATCCTGACCAATGACGGCGAGTTTGCCCATGCGATTCTGCATCCCTCGAAAAAAATACCGAAGACATACATGGTGAAGATAAAAGGGGTCCTTTCTGATGAAGACATGGAACGGCTCAGGACAGGGATCAAGATAGAGGGCACCATGACCGCACCTGCAAAGGTGAAACGGGTCAGGAAGACCGAACAGAATTCATGGATCGAGATGACCATATTCGAGGGGAGAAAACGCCAGATCAGGAAAATGCTTGAGCGGGTGGGGAATCCTGTTATCAGGCTGATGAGGATCAGGATAAACGGTCTTGAAATGGGGGATCTTATGCCGGGTCAGCTCAGACATATTGCTCCTGATGAGATGAAGAGAATACAGAAAGAACTGAAGATAGGAGAGGCTGCATGATCCGCGACAGGCATTGTGGTGAGATCAAAGAATCAGACGTAGGTTCCTCAGTTACGATAACGGGATGGGTCTACCGAAGGAGGGACCACGGTGGGCTGATATTCATTGACCTCAGGGACCGGAGCGGGTTGTGTCAGATAGTCTTCAGCCCTGATGTGGCAGGCGATGCCCACGAAAAGGCACATGACCTCAGGGCAGAATATGTAATCGCGGTCTCGGGAGAGATAAGGACACGGCCGGAAGGCACGGAAAATCCGAACATGCCGACCGGTATAGTTGAACTTTATGTCAGGGACCTTGAGGTGCTGAATGAGGCTGCCCCACTTCCGTTCAATATGGAAGAAGCTGCTGATACCGGGGAGGCCTTAAGGCTGAAGCACAGGTATTTGGACCTGAGACGTCCCGAGATGCAGAAAAACATCATCATGCGCCACCGCATTGCTAAGCTGGTAAGAGACTACCTTGATGAAAACGGTTTTCTTGAGATTGAAACTCCCATGCTGACGAAATCAACACCTGAAGGGGCGCGTGATTACCTTGTGCCCAGCAGGCTCAACCCCGGTCACTTCTATGCGCTCCCGCAGTCGCCGCAGCTTTTCAAACAGATACTGATGGTGTCAGGGCTCGAAAAATATTTCCAGATAGTAAAGTGCTTCCGTGATGAGGATCTCAGGGCTGACCGCCAGCCTGAATTCACGCAGATCGACCTTGAGATGTCCTTCGCAGACAGGGAGGCAGTGCTGGTTCTTATTGAAGGTATGATGAAAAAGCTATTCAGGGAAGTTCTGGATACCGATATAGCGACTCCCTTCCAGAGGCTGAGCTTCCGTGAGTCCATGGAGCGCTTCGGCAATGACAAACCTGACATGCGGTTCGGGCTTGAGCTGAAGGACATGGCAGACCTTGCCTCGCAGGGAACCTTTAAGGTTTTTCTTGATGCACTGGCATCGGGTGGTCTTGTCAAGGCCATAAACGGCAAGGGCATGGCAGGCCTTTCGAGAAAAGAGATTGACCTGCTTACTGCAGAGGCGCAGTCCTTTGGTGCAAAGGGTCTTGCCTGGATCAAGGTTAAATCTG
>JBBIUL010000184.1:0-4814 GCA_037440265.1 Nitrospira sp.
AGCTTTCTGTTAAGATCCGAAGGCGGGCCTTCTATGAATTCATATCCGGTACTCTCGGGATCTTTCTCTATCATAAAGAAAATCGGGAAGAGATTAAGGTATGGGATCTTTCCTATTCTGAGGCTAATGTTAG
The DNA here is from genome assembly GCA_037440265.1 of Nitrospira sp. Taxonomy (GTDB): domain Bacteria; phylum Nitrospirota; class Thermodesulfovibrionia; order Thermodesulfovibrionales; family UBA6898; genus JBBIUL01. The sequence continues at coordinate 134 of JBBIUL010000184.1, forward strand.
GCAATGGTTCTTATGCTCCATGGAAGTGAAATCATGGGTGTTAGCCTTTTATCACCCCTAGTGGCCTTAATCTGGCGACCTTTTTGGAAATGCCTGCATTATGCACAACCTCGACAACATCGGAGATGTTTTTATAGGCCTCGCTCATTTCCTCGGAGAGTGTGCCCTTCCCGGCGGCCCTGACGATTATCCCCCTGTCTTCCATCTCCCTCCAGATAGCCCTGCCTTTTGCCCTTTTTATGGCCTGGTGCCGAGACATGACGCGCCCTGCACCATGTGAGGTAGAGCCAAAGGTTTCTGCCATTGCCTTTTCAGTGCCTACCATCAGAAAAGAGGCCCTCCCCATGTCGCCGGGGAGAAGGACGGGCTGTCCGATATGCCTGTACGATTCGGGCAGTTCAGGATGTCCGGGCGGAAACGCCCGTGTTGCACCCTTCCTGTGGACTATCAGTTTTCTTTTATGACCGTTTACCATATGGTCTTCAATCTTTGCGATGTTATGCGCCACATCGTATACGAGGCTCATGCCGAGGGCACGCGGTGAGGCATTGAAGACGGACATAAACGTCTCTCTTGTCCAGTGCATTATGCACTGTCTGTTCGCCCATGCGTAATTTGCTGCGGCGCGCATTGCTGCAAGGTAATCAGTTGCCTCGCTGCTGCTGAAGGGAGCGCATGCGAGTTCCCTGTCATAGAGTGCGATGCCGTATTTGTTTACGGCCCGCTCCATGACCTCGAGAAAGTCCGTGCATACCTGGTGGCCGAATCCGCGTGACCCGGTATGGATCATGACCGTGATCTGGTCAAGGGAAATGCCGAGGCTGTTTGCGGTCTTCTCATCATAAATCTCATCGACATATTGTATTTCGAGAAAATGATTGCCGGAGCCGAGGGTGCCCTGCTGTGACTTGCCCCGCTCGTACGCTTTTTTGCTGATGAGCGACGGGTCAGCGCCCTCGATCAGGCCGCCTGATTCGATCTTTTCAATGTCGGATGCCTCTCCAAACCCGTTTTCGACTGCCCATTGCGCACCTTTGAGAAGCACTTTTTTTTCATCGCCCTGGTCAAGGCGGATCCGGCCTTTTGACCCAACCCCGGACGGGATCTCATTGTAGAGCGCATCAACAAGGGGCTTCAGCTTTGGGATGACCTCCTGTTTCCGCAGGCTGCTTTTCACCAGCCGCACCCCGCAGTTAATGTCATAACCGACGCCCCCTGGTGATACGATGCCGTCTTTCAGGTCAAAGGCAGCGACTCCACCAATAGGAAAGCCGTATCCGGTATGCACATCGGGCATCGCGGTTGAGGCCTTCACAATGCCGGGAAGCGCTGCAACATTCGCAACCTGTTCAACAGACTCGACCTCAAGCTCTTTTTCAAGCAGTCTGTCGAGATAGATAATCCCGTGGACATGCATCCCCTCCTTATAGCCAATCGGGACCTCGATTCTTGTATCATCGATCCTTCTTAATTTATCCAGCGACACGGCAATACTCCTGTTATGTATTGATGGTGAAAGAAAAGATAACCTTAACCCTGATTTCATTTTACCAGAAACGGGGGATGAAGGCATTTGAAAATGCATGATATTATGCAAAATAACTCAGGGAAACGGCTGGATGCCGAATAAATACAAGAACGACACCTTTATGATAGAAAGATTCCAGTGGGTTTGGTGTATTTTTAAGGGAATCATCTGTTCCCATTATCCTATGAATATGCTGGATGATTTGCTAAATATCGAATATGATGTCAGCCTGCCATTGAGTGTCTTTTTTTTCAATCCTCAGTTTATGGTAGGTTGCTGCCTTGATAAGCAGTTTCCCTTCATGCCTGTTAGGATCAAAGTTTTCTCCTGATAAAACAGCCATGACCCTGAAGTTGCGGTCAAAAGGCGGATCAACTGCGTCCTCAATCGTCCCGGAAGAAATGGTATCAAGCTTTGGCATCATTTCAAAAGCAACAACTTTCTTCCCGATGAACCCGTAGGTATCGAACTGAAAGATGAGCTCATTAAGCCATGAGACAAGCAGGCCCTCCTGTGAAGAGGCTTCGGCGGAAATCCCGGCTTCTTTTTTCTCCTGTATCAGGCTGAGGTCTGTTATGAGGCTGTAGAGGCCGGCAGCTGCATTTATGAAGAGTTCCCCGATGGTGCTTCCAAACACCCTGATGCCGGTGTCACCGGATATGTCAAGCGGCTGAAACTGCTCCATGGTCAGATTGTACCATCCGTCTATTCAAAAAGGGCCCTGACAAAGTCTTCGGGGACAAAATCCTGGAGATCGTCAATGCCTTCGCCTACGCCGATGAGCCGTACCGGAATGTTATATTCTTTCTTGATCGAGAAGATGATCCCTCCCTTTGCGGTCCCATCAAGCTTGGTAAGGGCAATGCCGGTGACGCCGAGGGTATTGTTGAACATCTCAGCCTGTCTCAGGGCGTTCTGTCCGTTGGTGGCATCAACGACAAGAAGGATCTCATGCGGCGAGCCCGGCAGGGCCTTCTGGCAGACCCTCTTGACCTTTTTCAGTTCTTCCATGAGAGGGCTCTTGGTATGGAGGCGGCCTGCCGTATCGATGATCACCACGTCCAGCTTTCTTGACTTTGCTGCTTCAATGGCATCGTAAATTACTGCGGAAGGGTCAGAGCCGCTCTGGTGCTTGACGAGCTGCGAGTCTGTTCTCTTCGCCCAGATTTCGAGCTGCTCTATTGCGGCTGCCCTGAAGGTGTCGCCGGCTGCGAGCAGGACACTATGCCCCTGGTTTCTGAAATGGTAGGCGAGTTTCCCGATGGTGGTGGTCTTGCCTGCCCCGTTGACCCCGACGGTGAGGATCACAAAAGGACGTTCACCATACACGACAAGGGGCTGTGATGTGCCGAGCATGGAGGACATCTCTTTTTTCAGGAATTCCCTGACTGAACCTGCCTCTTTTATTTCTCCCCGCTTTGACTTCTCACTGAGATGACTTACGATTGCAGAGGCGCTGATTGCCCCTAAATCGGAGAGTATGAGCGTCTCCTCAAGTTCTTCGAGCGTCTGCTCGTCGACAGCGCGCCCCCTGAATATTGTTTCGACCTGCGCAACCAGGCCCTGCCTGGTCTTGTTCAGTCCCTCCTTCAGTCTGTCAAAAAAACCCATAATCTTCCCTCATGCTCCGATTCAGAAATATTTTTCGCCCTGCAAAACGCTCTCCCTGTCTATGAGATAAACACTTCCTGCTGTCCTGCCTTCAAGTCTGATAGGATAACAGCTTCCTATCCCGTCTTTCAAATCATTTACGTGATAGCTTACGTCGCAAGCCCTGCAGGCAACCATCTCCTTATCAGGCCTGAACCCGCGTTTCTTCGGAAAACATTTGGTGCAGGCATCAAAGTACGATGCAATCTGTCCGCCGGTCCGCAGGATGAAAAAGTTCACCTTTTTTTTGTCTGTCCTGAAGGTGAAAAAAACAGGGACGTTCTCTGCCAGAACTGCAGTATCTATGGTGATGTTTCCGCTGTCGGAAGAGGCCTCATGATAGACAGGGGTCTGTGAACAGGAAACAAAAACAAGGAATGAGGCCATAACCGTCAGGAACCTGAACATTTTAAATTTTAAATGGTATATGCTCATTAATCAACAGGTATAATAGAAAACATGTTCAACTATTACCAGTTTATTGTCCCGCGACTGAATGGGGACGAGATCAGGAGCAGGTTCAGCTACTACCTTGATCTTGTCAGAAAGGGGATTGCCGGTTTCATCGTGTTCGGGGGAGAACTGGGGTCTGTCAGGGAAGGGCTGAAAAAACTTCAGGAAGAAGCCGGGCTCCCGCTCATTATTTCTTCAGACCTCGAACAGGGCCTTGGACAGCAGATCAGGGGAGGAACGCTCTTCCCTCCGGCTATGGCGGTAGCCTCAGCTCTCACAAAACTGCAATACTCAGGAGTACAGAGCAGGAATTCAGGGCTGATGACAGATGTTTTCAGGGCAATGGCAGTTGAAGCAAAATACGCAGGGATCAATACCATCTTTGCCCCGGTGTTGGACATCAATACCAACCCGAAAAACCCGATAATATCAGTGAGGGCATTCGGTGAAGACCCTGAGACGGTTTCTCGTTTTGGAACTGCCTATATAAAGTCAGTGCAGGGAGAAGGGGTCGCTGCCTGCGGGAAACATTTCCCCGGGCACGGCGATACTGCAACAGACTCGCATATAAGGCTGCCGGTGATAGACCGCAAGCTTGATGACCTCAAAAGGCTTGAACTGGAGCCGTTTCAAAAAACGATAAAGGCAGGAGTGAAAATGATAATGCTTGGGCACCTGAGTGTGCCTGCTCTGGATCCGTCAGGTATGCCGGTTTCGCTTTCGCATGCAGCAGTGAATTTTATACGAAAAGAGATGCGATTCCGGGGCATACTGACTACCGATGCCCTTAATATGGGAGGGATCGGGAAATTTTCAGAGGAGGAGGCAGCATTGACATCGCTCAGGGCAGGTGTCGACATTATCCTTCACCCTTCGGATCCCGAAAGGATTGCTTCATATCTTCAGAGAAAGAAGTTTTGTCCTGACCCTGCACGGCTGAAACGTTTCCGGATGAGGCTCACAAAAATCCCGGGGGGCAGAAAACCTGCTTTTCAGCAGCACCTGAATATCTCACAAAAACTCACGAGAAACGCAATAAGGATATCAGAC
>JBBIUL010000185.1:0-4807 GCA_037440265.1 Nitrospira sp.
TGGCTGAATCGTCCCATCCGAGGCAGGGGTCGGTAATCGACTTCCCGTAGACATTCTCCGATATCTTCTGCGTTCCCTCAACGATATAACTCTCTATCATGAGGCCCCTGACCTTGTTCTTCAGTGTCTTTGAATTTTGCCGGCTCATCATGACTTCCTTTGCAATCCTCGGCTGCTCCTGGAATTTCTTGTTCGAATTTGCATGGTTGGTGTCAACAATGATCGCCGGATAACAGAGCTCCCGCTTTTTGTAGGCGTCGGAAAGCCGCATGAGATCCTCGTAGTGATAGTTTGAGATGTTCATGCCGTTATGGTCGACAGCGCCCCTGAGGATGCAGTGCGTATAAGGGTTGCCGGTGGTCTTGACCTCCCAGCCGTTATAAACGAAGACGTGGGGCAGCTGGGCAGCATGCACCGAGTTGAGCATGACCTCGATGTCACCGCTCGTCGGGTTTTTCATTCCCGAAGGGATATCGAGACCGCTGATGGTAAGGCGGTGGAGCTGGTTTTCGACCGACCGCGCGCCGACTGCGACATAACTGAGGAGGTCTTCGAGATAGGGATAATTCCCCGGGTAGAGCATCTCATCTGCAGCAGGCAGGTGGGATTCTTTCAGAGCCCTTATGTGCATTTTCCTGATTGCCTTGAGCCCCTTCAGCATATTGGGTTCCTCCGACGGTTTTGGCTGATGGGCCATCCCCTTATAGCCTTCCCCGGTGGTGCGGGGCTTATTGGTATAGAGCCTTGGGATGATGATAAGTTTGTCTTTTACCTCATCCTGTATCTTTGCAAGCCTTGAGACATAGTCGCATACCGGGTCCTCAGCGTCAGCAGAACACGGCCCGATGATTACGAGCAATTTGTCGCTTTCGCCCTTCAGTACCGATACTATTTCCGCGTCTCTTTTTTTCTTGATCTCCCTGAGGTTCGCAGGGACTGGGATCGTATCAAGGATTTCCTTGACCTTAGGCATCTCTCTGACATATTGAAAACTCATTTAATTACCTCTGCAAATGTATTTCTGTTGTATGTAAATTATTATAGTCCATGCCCGGAAAATAATGCTTAAAATTTCCTGTTGTCGATGACGCGTTTTGCCTTGCCTTCTGACCTCTCTATGGTCTTCTTCTCAACCAGCCTGATCTCGACCGATATGCCGAGCTCGGAGGCAAGCCGTTTCTTGATAAGTTCGATGAGTTCGCGCTGTTTTTTCATCTGGTCAAAGAAGATCGACTCCTCAACCTCTACGAGCACGGTCACGTCATCCATCGCACCTTTTCTGTCGACGATGATCTGATAGTGCGGCTCCGTTCCCTCAATCTCAAAGAGGACCGACTCAATCTGCGACGGGAAGACATTAACGCCTTTTATGATGAGCATGTCGTCAGTCCTGCCCATTACCCGCTGCATTTTCCTCATGGTCCTTCCGCAGGGGCAGGGCTCAGTGATGATCCTCGTCAGGTCGCGGGTCCTGAAGCGGACAACCGGGAATGCCTCTTTAGACAGTGTCGTAATTACCAGTTCGCCGGTGTCTCCGTCAGGCACGGGCTCAAGGGTGTCGGGGTTTATGATTTCAATGATGAAGTGGTCCTCGTTGATATGCAGGCCGTTTTGTTCGAGGCACTCTCCGGCAACTCCAGGGCCCATTACTTCACTCAACCCGTAGTTGTCGGTTGCGATAATTTTCAGCTTGTCCTGTATCTCTTTCCTCATGTTTTCAGACCACGGCTCTGCCCCGAACAGCCCGTATTTCAGCGACAGGGAGTTTATGCTGATGCCCATTTCACGGATCGTGTCGGCGATAAGCAGCGCATAGCTCGGTGTGCAGACGAGGGCGGTCGTCTTGAAGTCCTGCATGATCTTTATCTGCCGTGAGGTGTTTCCGCTCGATATCGGGATGACCGAAGCCCCGAGACGCTCTGCGCCATAGTGAAGCCCGAACCCACCGGTGAAGAGGCTGTACCCGAATGCTATCTGCACAACATCGTCTTTGGTTACCCCTCCTGCGGTCAGGACCCTTGCGACCAGGTTTGACCATGTTTTGATGTCGTTTTTTGTATAACCGACAACCGTCGACATTCCCGTGGTGCCCGACGAGGCATGCACCCGCACCACATCCCGCAGCGGTACGGCAAACATGCCGTACGGGTAGTTGTCTCTCAGGTCGTCCTTTGTGGTAAACGGTAGTCTTTTGAGGTCTTTCAGGGAGCGGATGGCATCAGTGTCTATGTTCATTTCGTCGAATTTTTTCCGGTAGAACGGAACATTCATGTGCACCCTGTTCAGTGTTGACTCGAGCCTCTCCAGCTGCAGCTGTTCGAGGTCTTCTCTGCTCATGCATTCTTTTTCCTGTTCCCAGTACATAACTCCCTCCTGATTATCTGTTCTCGGCGTCAAGATCCCTGCCGAGGTACGCCCTCTGGACATCCCTGTTCGAGAGGAGATCATCTGCAGTCCCCTGAAGGATGATCCTCCCGGTCTCGAGCACATATCCCCGGTCTGCGATCCCGAGCGCCGCCTTTGCATTCTGTTCAACGAGCAGCACGGTGTTGCCTTCATCTCTGAGCTGTTTTATGATATTGAATATCTCTTTTACGATCAGCGGGGCAAGTCCCATCGAAGGCTCGTCCATCATAATGAGTTTCGGTTTTGCCATCAATGCCCGCCCGATCGCAAGCATCTGCTGTTCGCCGCCGGAGAGCGTACCGGCAAGCTGCTTATCCCGCTCTTTCAGTATAGGGAAGATGCCGAGTATCCTCTCAAGTTCTTCCTCAGAGATATGCCGTCTCTTTTTTGCATGATGTACATACCCCCCAAGCAGCAGGTTTTCATGGACCGTCATGGTCGAAAACACCTGCCTTCCTTCAGGGACGAGCGAACATCCCATAAAAACGATCTGCTCTGCCCGGGCTTTTGAGATATCCTCTTTGTTGAAGGTGATCTCCCCTGCCCATGGCCTGAGGAGGCCGGAGATGGTATTGAGCATGGTTGTCTTGCCTGCTCCGTTTGCTCCTATGATGGTCACAATCTCGCCCGGGTCAACATGCAGTGAAATCCTCCTGAGGACCTTCAGCTTTCCATAGCCCACCTCGAGGTTCCTGATCTTAAGCATCTTCTTCTCCGAGATATACCTTGATCACTTCTGCATTTTTCTGAATTGAAAGGGGCACGTCATCTGCTATCTTCTGCCCATAGCTCAGCACGAGGATTTCATCTGATATATTCATTACCAGCGACATGTCATGCTCAACGATGAGGACGGTGACGCCGGTCTTTTTGATCTTTGCTATAAGCCCTGCCATCTCTGATGTCTCGCGCATGTTGAGCCCGGCTGCCGGTTCGTCAAGGAGGAGCAGCCTTGGTTCGCAGGCAAGTGCCCTGCCGAGTTCGACAACACGCTGCTGACCGTAGGCAAGGCTGGTTGCCTCTGTCCCGGCAAGATCGGTTATACCGAGGAAGTCCATGATATCCATTGCCTTTTCCCTGATCGCCTTTTCTTCCTTTCTGGTCCAGGGGAGGCTGAGCATGCCCGCGAAGAACTCGGCCCTGCTGTGCGTATGTCTTCCTATCATGATGTTCTCAAGCGCGGTCATCTTGCTGAACAGTTTTACATGCTGAAAGGTCCGTGCGAGCCCTTTTTCAGCGATCTGATAGGGCATCAACCCGTGAATTGATTTATTGTTGAAGGTAACGGTCCCGGAGTCAGGGGTGATAAACCCTGATATGAGGTTGAACAGAGTTGTCTTCCCGGCTCCGTTGGGTCCGATGAGTGCCTTGATCATGCCCTGTTCTACGGAAAAGCTGACCTTGTTTACCGCCTGCAGTCCGCCGAACCGCCTTGATAAATCCTTTACTTCAAGCAGCGCCATTATGCGGATTCCCCTGCATCTTTTTTTGCTGTAAGCATCTTTTTCATGCTGCTGAAGAGACCTGCGCGGAGCAGACCATCAGGTGAAAAGAGCATGATCAGGATAAGGATTGTGCCGAAGACCGCATCATCGTATGAACCGAAATAGCCGCGGAGCGAAAGGAAATTGAGCAGAAAGCCCATGGTGAGCGAACCCCATAGGTTTGCCATGCCGCCGATCGCAACAATGGCAACATAGCGCACTGATTTCATGACCGAGGCCTCGGATGGGCCTATGCCTCCGTTGTAATGGGTAAGGAACACCCCGGCGACAGCGGCAAATGCTGCACTCAGGACGAAAATGCTCAGCTTGTATCTGGCGGTGTTCACCCCCATTGCGTTTGCAGCGTCTTCAGACCCGTGGATTGACCTGAGGGCCCTGCCTACCCGTGAATGGACCAGGTTCAGGAGCATGATTACCCCGAGGATGACGAGCGACCAGGCGATGTAGTAATTCATGATGCGCATGGAGAGCTTCCCGCTTACTTCTACCCCGTCAAACAACACGAAGGGTGGCACATCCGAAAGCCCGTCTGCCGCACCAAAGAGGGAACTGCCAAGCACGATCCGGTAGACAATAATGCCGAATCCGAGCGTAGCCATTGCGAGATAATGGCCTTTCAGCTTGAGCACCGGCCCGCCGATGAGATATGCCACGGCAACCGTAAAAAGCACTGCAATGACACAGGCTGCCCATGGATGGACATTCAGCATCTGTCCGCCGTAAAGATCCTGTCGGGATATAAGGATGCCGGCATCAGCAAGCAGTTTTCCTGCGGATGAACTGCTGTAGGCCGTAAAATCATGCGTTGTGAGAAAGGCGGAGATATATCCGCCGATGGCAAAAAAGCCGGCGTGGCCGATAGAAATCTGTCCTGCATATCCCATGAGCGTACAGAG
>JBBIUL010000186.1:0-4787 GCA_037440265.1 Nitrospira sp.
ACCATTATCGGGAGCAGGCCGTATGAATTCATGGCCTCTGAATACAGGAAACCGTCGGTCATAACCGGTTTTGATGCACAGGACATCCTGACCGGCATTTTCATGATACTCAAACAGATTGCATCTGACAGAGCAGCAGTCGAAATACAGTATACAAAAGTTGTGAAGCCAGAAGGGAATCCGAAGGCGGTTGCGGTCGTAAATGAATACTTTCAGCCTGCTGATGCTGCGTGGAGGGGCATCGGCACCATTCCGGGCAGCGGACTCGAACTGAGAGAACAATACCGGCGCCGGGACATAAAATCTCATATCGATATCAGTGTGCCGGAGGGGCATGAGCCGAAGGGCTGCGCATGCGGAGATGTGCTCAAGGGTATCAAGGCGCCGACAGACTGCAGGCTGTTTGGAAAGATCTGCACCCCTGAAAAGCCGGTCGGCGCCTGTATGGTAAGCACTGAGGGAAGCTGCGCTGCATATTATAAATACAGTGTCATAAAAAACATGTAGAGGGTAAGAAAGTGAGAACGTCTTGGAACGCATTCAGTTAGGCCACGGCAGCGGAGGCAGGATGATGCATCAGCTCATCCGCGATCATTTCGCTCCGACCTTTGATATACGTACTCTTGGTGATTCTGCGGTGGTTGATACTTTTCAGAAAGGACGGATTGCCATCACTACGGATTCATATGTGGTATCGCCATACTTTTTCCCCGGCGGCGATATCGGCATGTTGTCTGTATGCGGGACTGTCAATGATCTTGCTGTGTCAGGGGCAAGGCCGCTTTATCTGACCGCCGGCTTCATTATTGAGGAAGGGTTTCCCTTTGATCATCTCAAGATGATTCTTGATTCCATGAAAAAGACCGCCGAACAAACCGGGGTGAAAATAATAGCCGGAGACACCAAGGTGGTTGACCGCGGAAAAGGCGACGGCATCTTCATAAACACGGCAGGGTTCGGGGTCATAGAAGACGGGATAGACATTTCCCCCCTGAGGGTTAGAGTAGGGGACAAGATAATTATCAGCGGGTCAGTGGGAAATCACGGCATGTCCGTTATGGCCAAGAGAAACGGGATAACCTTTGAACCTGAAATACTGAGCGATGTTTGTCCTTTGAACGGCCTTGTTGATATCATGCTCAGGACAGTACGCGATGTGCATGCGATGAGAGACCCTACCAGAGGAGGAGTCGCGACCACGCTGAAAGAGATTGCAAATGAGTCAGGGTATGGCATAATGATACATGAAGACGCCCTTACGGTCAGACCCGGGGTAGTCGGAGCATGCGAGCTCCTCGGCCTGGACCCGCTGTATGTTGCAAATGAGGGGATACTCCTTGCTTTTGCCGCTGAAGAAGATGCCCGGGCGCTGATCGAAGCGATGCGGGAAACCAGTGAAGGGGAAGGGGCAGCGATCATCGGGGAGGTCATTGAAAAGCCCGCACAGACTGTGCTGTTGAAAACTCAAGCCGGAGGTATTAGAATAGTTGACATGCTTTCCGGAGACCAGTTACCACGGATATGTTAAAGGAGGATTGATGAAGAAAGGGATTCTGGCTTTATTTTTTGCTTCAGTTGCAGTTTTTTATTTTACCGGCTGTTCGAGGCCGCCTGCAACGGTGAACGGCAAGAAGATAGACAAGGCGACGTTTGAGCTGCACCTGAAGGAGAAGATACAGGACCATAAGATGCAGAACGCAAGCCCTGATATCAATAAACTGAAAAATGCGGTCATACAGGAGTTGATCTCCGAAAGGCTGATCCTCGATGAGGCGGAAAAACAGGGGATAAAGGCGACCGATGAAGAGATCGGCGCGCAGATAGATTCCATGAAGAAGGCGATGGGTGAAGAGGCCTTCAGCAAGGCCCTGAACGACAAGGGGCTGACCATCGACAGCCTGAAAAAAAGAACGCGAGAAAAGATGATCTTGGCGAGGTTTGTCGACATTATCGTAAAAGACGAAACGGTGGATGATGATGAGATCAGCGAGCACTACAAGAGCAGCTCCAAACCGTTTATGAAACCGGCAAGAGTGCTCATGAAAATGATCGAGATTTCTTCTGAGGCAGATGCCAGGTCAGTTGCCGCTGAGATGCAGGAAAAGAAGATCAGCTTTGACGAGCTGGCCAAAAAACTCGATGAACAGAAGAAGGCGGTCGTCAGCGATTACGGATGGGTCAACCCTGATTTCTTTTCACCGGAACTCGCAAAGGCAGCCCGTGAGATGAAGCCCGGGGAGCACGGCGGACCGTATAAGGGACAGAAAAACTATTTTTTCATCAGGGTAAAGGAACGTGAAAAAGAGAGTGTTGCGTCGTTTCAGGACGTAAAAGACGAAATCGGCACGATGCTGCTTGAGCAGAAACGGCAGGCTGCGGTGGCGCACTGGATAGCAGAAAAGAAGAAGACGGCAAAAATCGAAATCAACATCAAATAATCTGATGAATGATCTGAAAGAAACCGACAAGGCAGTACTGAGGTTCAATGACGGACGCCTCATGAAAGGCTATCTGGAGCTGTTTTCTGCTGATCAGCCGGTCGTAAAGATAAAGGCAGCCGGGACCGGGGAGCAGTTCTCCGTGAATACTGATGAACTGAAGGCTATCTTCTTTGTCAGGTCGTTCGAGGGAAAGATCGGTTACCACGAAAAAAAGGTGTACGGCATCAGTAAACCGAGGGGCCACAGGGTTTTCATCAAGTTCACTGACGGCGAAGGGCTTGTCGGTTTTCTTGAGGGCGATGTGCCATGGGACAAAGGGTTTTTTCTCTCGAAACAGGACAGGAACCTGAAAGGGTTTTATCTCCTTCCCGTAGATCTTGATTCAAATAATATCAAGGTATTTGTGATCGCCTCGTCGGTCAAGGACGTCACGGTCGTCCCCTGATCTTTTATCCAAAAGGAGCGTCTATGATTCTTGGAGTTAATGTTGACCATGTTGCAACATTGAGACAGGCACGGCTTGGAGCAGAGCCTGATCCTGTCATGGCTGCAACGCTTGCGATTCTCGGCGGAGCTGACGGCATCACCGTCCATCTGAGAGAGGACAGGAGACACATAAACGACAGAGACCTCGATCTGCTGAAGGATTTTGTCCCCGTTGAACTTAACCTCGAAATGGCCGCAACTGAAGAAATGATACGAATAGCATCCAGAAAAAAGCCTGACCTCGTGACCCTTGTCCCTGAAAAAAGAAATGAGCTGACTACTGAAGGAGGGCTCGATGTAAAGGCTCATTTCAAGGCGATCAGGAGAGCGGTCAGGATATTGCAGGGGAAGGGCATCCCGGTCAGTCTTTTCATCAACCCATCGGATGAAGATATCGAAATTGCCGGAGAAACCGGCGCTGATATGATCGAGATACATACGGGAATGTACTCCAATGAGAAAGGCATGAAACAGGAAAAGGAACTGTTGAGGGTCATAAAATCAGTAAGCAGGGCTGTTGAAATCGGCCTTAAGGCAAACGCAGGGCATGGTCTCAACTATATGAATGTCACAAAAGTTGCGGAAATCCATGGTCTGAGAGGACTCTATATCGGACACAGCATCATATCAAGGGCTGTTCTGGTCGGACTTGAAAGAGCAGTAAGGGAGATGAAGGATTTGATCAGCACGGCTGAGTCCCGATACATGAAGGAATAAAAAAGGGTACGGCAGGATATCTCCCGTTACTCTGAGCAATGGACCTCTTAGATGATATACGGCATCGGCATTGACATTGTTAAGACTGAACGACTGCAGAAGGCAGTCGAAAGATGGGGAGATAAGTTCCTCGAAAGGGTCTTCACCAGAAACGAGATCGCCTACTGTTATGAAAAGAATAATCCTTTCCCGTCGCTTTCAGTAAGATTCGCTGCAAAAGAGGCTTTGATCAAGGCAATAGGCGCTGAAATCACGGTATCTTTGACTGAAATCGATATGAGAACCCATGAAAACGGGCGTCCTTTTATCGAGGTAAGCGGACGCCTCAGGCAGCACTTTGATGAAAAGAAGATCAAATCCATCCACCTGAGTCTCAGCCACGAACGTGAATACGGTGTAGCAAGCATTGTTTTGGAAGGAACAGAATGAAGGCTGTTACCGCCGCAGAAATGTCCTCGATTGACCGCATGACCATCAGCACATACGGGATCCCATCCGCTGTTCTCATGGAGCGTGCCGGTTTGGCTGTTGCCGACAGGATATGCGGGCTGTTTAAAAAGAAAAAAGTTATTGTGCTTGCAGGAGGGGGAAATAACGGCGGCGACGGTCTTGTAGTTGCAAGGATACTTCACAGCCGGGGATGGAACGCTAAGGTTTTGCTGCTTGCTGAAAAAGCGAGGCTCAGCCCGGACTGTCTTGCACGGTACCAAAGCGCCAGGACTTCAGGAGTACCTGTCGAATTCAGGACGAGACTCACGAAACGGGATGTTCATGGGGCCGTGGCAGTAGATGCGATTTTCGGCACTGGATTGAGCAAACCGGTAAGCGGAAAAACAGCCGGCATCATATCATTCTTAAATAGCGCTGATATCCAGATAGTGTCTGTCGATATCCCTTCCGGTATCTCTGCTGACAGCGGGCAGATAATGGGTGAGGCGGTACGGGCAGATTATACGGTGACATTCGGACTTCCGAAGAGAGGGCATTTTCTTTATCCCGGTGCCGACTATTCCGGAACCCTTTTCGTTGAAGACATCGGCTTTCCGCAGGAACTGTTGACTACGTATAATTTACGGGTTACCGCAATCGAACAGACGGATGCGTCCCTGTTGTTGCCGGAGAGACCAAAGTATTCTCATAAAG
>JBBIUL010000187.1:0-4749 GCA_037440265.1 Nitrospira sp.
GATCTCCCCGGATAAGAACGTGAACTTTCCGTGCACAAACGCCGCATTTACCCTATCTCCTGAACCTGCGGGCTTTGCCATGTGTGGCTGGCTCGCCCAAGAGCTGAACCTTCTATGCGGTTTCTGTCCGTCGTCTCGCACGTTTGCACTCCGGCTTCCTTCGGACAATCCCTCACGAGATCGCCATTGCCTTCGGCTCGTACTTTTGATAGTATGCTTCTTAATCATGCATACCTTTCGGTTCTCGTACAGGGGACTTCCTATCAATGATAGGTCACCCCATAAGTTCACGCCCATGCCGGGCGTACCACAACAATAACATCAACACCGTCGCGGGATTAGCGCCAGTTCTTTTCCGTTTAGGCTTTATGGCCCGCGCGGGTTATGTTTAGCGTTGCACGTAAATAATTAAAACAGGAGGCAATATGGAAAAAGTCATTAAGTTATTCTCAGTGTTGTTCTTGGTCATGGTAGTAACGGTAGGTTGCACAGCATCGTATAATGTAAAAACGGTGGCAGATGAATTCTCAGACCCTAATTCATCTATTATCACAAAAACAATGACCGATAATTTTATCAACTCATACGCCGACCCACTCAAAATGGTTCCAGCAAGCCAGTTGAATGCATATGTCATGGTAAATAAAAATACAAATAAAATAGAAGAACTCGGTCTGGCTTTAACAAATGTGCGTCATTCAGGGGGAATGATGCGAGCATCAAATACATGGCTTAATATTAGAGCAGGTGATGAAATGATTATATTAACCGATACTAAGAGAATAGCACTCTATGCTAAACGGACTCGAATTGATTCAAGAACATCATCAAATTCGGTTACTCGCTCAATCGTAAGCGTCAAATAAACCCCATCTACCGCTGAGGAAGCGTACCGTGTAATCTATGGTTTCAAGATCAATCGAAAGGGGTATACGGCATGCAACACCAGGAGCAGAATCAGCAAAGCAAGACACCACGGGGCGGTAGAACAGAGGAGCAGTGGATTGAAGAAGTGCGTCTGTGGCGCAACAGCGGCCTGACGCAGAAGGAATACTGCATCAGGGAGGGCATATCCCTTGAACGATTAGGCAGATGGAAGCGCCGCCTCGACCGCGAGGATCATAAGCAGAGCGGCGCACTCGTCGCGATTCCATCCAGGATAGTGGCCTCGGCACTGTGCAATGATCCGAAGATCAGGCTTGTGATAAGCGAGAGATACCGGGTAGAGATTCCGGATGCGTTTTCACCTGTCACGCTTGAGAGAGTACTTCAGGTTCTTAATCGCCTCTAATGTGGCAGAGCAGCTTTACCCAGGTATATCTTGCCGTAGGGACCGCCGACATGCGCAAGCAGACAGGCAGGCTTACGATCCTTGTGCAGGAAGGGATGCAACTCGATCCCTTCTCCGGCAGCGTCTTTGTCTTTTGCAATCGGAGGCGATCAACCATAAAGGCCCTCTACTGGGACAGAAACGGGTTCTGTCTGTGGCAGAAGCGGCTGGAGAGGGACCGTTTCCGGTGGCCTGAGACAAAGGAAGAAGTGCTTAGGATAAGCCCTCGTGAACTCAGGTGGCTGCTTGACGGACTGGAGCTTGTACAGGGCAGTGCGCACCGGCAACTGCAGTACACAGAGGTGGCCTGAAAAAAGAATATCTTTTGTCGTTTTTTCTTTCAAAGCAGACAATGTTTTGGTATACTCATCGGCGTGCAAACAGAGCTTACAAGCCTACGCAAAGAGAACATCGAACTCAGAACCATCCTTCAGAAAAATACCGTGACCATTGAGTCCCACGTCATCGAAATCGATCGCCTGCAGATGGAGCTTCGGCTTTTGAGGCAGAAGCTTTATGGAGCCAAGAGCGAGCGCAGAATCATTGAGCCTGATATTCAGGAGAACCTCTTTAACGAAGCGGAAACGACAACAGCGACAATAGAGGAATCCGCCGACCAGATGCAGATCATCCATTATGAGAGGAGGAAAGGCGGCCGTAGACCGCTTCCTGAAAACCTTCCCCGGACAGAAGAAGTGCATGATATCCCGGAAGAAGAGAAGGTATGCGGCTGCGGTGCTTCACTGAGCCGCATCGGAGAAGAAGTGACCGAGCAATTAGACATCATCCCCCGGCAGTGCCGGGTTATCCGGCATATCAGGCCGAAATATGCCTGCAGACAGTGCGAGGGGGCAGAAAGTGATAAAGGAGCGGTACAGATAGCGCCTGTCCCTGTGCAACTGCTGCCAAAGACCATAGCGACGCCTGGACTGATAGCCTCGGTGGTGGTGGAGAAATTCGCAGACGGCCTGCCTCTTTATCGTCAGGCAGCGAGATTCAGCCGGGAAGGCATAGAGATAAGCAGGGCAACGCTCTCCAGCTGGGTGGTCAAAGTGGGGGAACTCTGCAGTCCCCTGATAGGGGTAATCAAAGAAGACCTTCGGGCAGGCCCGCTGATCAACGTCGACGAAACACCGGTGCAGGTATTGAATGAACCGGGCCGGGCAAATACGACAAAGTCATATATGTGGGTATTTCGGGGAGGCATGTCACCGCCGGGGTCGGCAGTGGTATTTGACTACCGGCCGACGAGATCGGCTGAAGAGATACTCAAGGAATATCTTGCTGGATATACAGGCCATGTGCAGACAGATGGTTATGTCGGCTATGAGGTATTGGCCGGGCTTGAGGTGCGGCATGCCGGATGCTGGGCGCATGTGCGCAGGAAATTCGTGGAAGTGGCGCAGGCAGTGGATAAGGCCCGAAAAGGCAAAGAACGCCGTGGCGGAAGCGCCGATGAAGCGCTATTGAGGATCAGGCGTCTGTATGAGATAGAGATGAAGGGGAAGGAACGCGGGCTTACCGATGAGGATCTCTTGAAGTTCCGTCACGAGCATGCACTGCCGTTGCTTGAAGCTTTTCGGCTCTGGCTTGAGGGCCGAGTCGGCCAGACGCCGCCTACCGGACTGCTGGGAGTTGCTATGAACTATGCGCTGAAGCAGTGGCATAGACTGATCGTATATCTCAATGATCCCCATGTTGGGCTCGACAACAACGCTGCGGAAAATGCGATCCGTCCGTTTGCGATCGGCAGGAAGAACTGGTTGTTTGCAGGTTCACCGGCTGGCGCACAGGCCAGCGGCAACTTATACAGCCTTGTGGAGACGGCAAAGGCAAACGGCCTGGAGCCCTACCGGTATCTGAGGTTTCTGTTTGAACGTTTGCCGTATGCCAAGACTCTGGAGGATTACCGGAACCTCACGCCGCTACATCTGGACCGCAAGGAGTTCGCCACTGCCCTCCTCAGTGGGGTTAACTAAACGCTTACGCTCAATCGATACAGATTATTTTGATTATGCTTTTTATCCTATTCAAAAAGAAGATTTCAAAGCATTGGCTACTTCTCAAAACTTTAAATTGAAAGTTACAGGTCAAAACGGTGCTGATGAATATAAAGATCAGATTAACGCAGGTCTTTTGCCTAATTTTTTAAAATTCTATCAGGAAGAAGTTGAGGGGAATAAATGAAGAAAGTCTTTTTGTCTATAGGGATGTTATTTTTTGTCTGTTTGCCATTAATAGCACACGGAGAAATTAAAGAAGATGAAAAATCAAAAGAGCCTGCTACTAAACTGGAAGCCTTTATTGCAAAGAAAGGCAAATTAATTATCAAAGACTCCTATGAGATTGCTCAAATTTCAGGCATGTATGGTGCCAGCATAAAATTGAGTGCAATGTTGCTCTACGAGCCAGCACAGGAATCTCAGAAATTAAAAGGACTAAGAATCGAGATTAATGAGGCTGGAAGAATTCAGCGGGCAAACGTTTCTTTTTTAGACTTTGACGAAGGAGAAAGTCTCCTAAAAGCAGTCAATTATATGATAGACTTATCAACCAAGTGGAAGGATATAGACAAAGAGTATACCGAAGTAACCTTCTCTACAAGAGGTGACTTTTATATGGGATTCTATCAGAAGGGAAAGGGGCAAACCGTCTATTCATCAAGCGGGTATATCAATAAAGCCCAGTGTTTCATGGCATTAGAAGACTTAACCTCGATGAAAGAATCGATTGAAAAAGGGCTGGCTTTATTAAAAGAAAAATAATTTACGCTAAGACTTTGAGATAGAGACCTCATAGACTTTCATCTGTTATAATGTGGTTAGGAAGGAGGTCAAAATGAGTGCGTACAGATTTTCAGTGGTCATCGAAAAAGATGGTGAGGGCTATTTTGCTTTTTGTCCTGAGCTTCAAGGCTGCTACACACAAGGTGATACTTACGAAGAGGTTCTGGAAAATATTAAGGATGCTATTCGTCTTCACGTAGAAGACAGAATTGAAGGCGGAGAAGAAATCCCTCAGACAGAATCGGTAAGTCTTACTTTGATGGAAGTAGCTGTATGAGTGAAAAGTTGCCGCGAATAACCGCTGCCGATGCAATCAAGGTTTTGGAAAGAGCAGGGTTTTCATTCTCACGGCAAAGCGGAAGCCACAAGATTTACAAAAATAAAGCAGGCAAAAGAGCAACCGTCCCTTATCACTCAGGAAAAATCCTGCATCCGAAGACTTTATCAAGTATTCTCAGAGATGCTGATTTAACAGTAGAAAAATTCAAAGAACTCTTAAAATGACATTGAGAAAAAAACAAGAAATGTGCAATCGGGTAGCCGGGGGTAGTTAACCCCCAGCCCCCACAACACCCCGCATGCGGGTCCGCACGGGGCGTTTCGCAGAAATTACCGGGCCTTGGCCGGATAGTG
>JBBIUL010000188.1:0-4736 GCA_037440265.1 Nitrospira sp.
AGATGTGCCGTCTCCCTCAAGGTCACCTATCAGAGCTTTGACAAGTTCATTACGGAATATACCAAGAACGTGAGCATGGGTGGCATGTTCGTCAAGACAAGAACTCCGCATGAAAAGGGCTCCAGAACGGACGTGCTTCTTCATGTCCCGGGGATAGATGAACCGCTGAAGATCATTGCCGAGGTGGTGCACACACATCTTACTGAACCGTTGGATGAAAACTCCGGGATCGGCGTTAAATTTATCGATATAGACGAATCGAGCAGGCAGAAGCTTGTCGACTTCATCAGGTCCCAGGAAAATTGCTAGCAACAGGTCCCTTTTCTCGCTGATCATTTGATAACATTTCCTCTCCTTTTCTTGACTAAGAGCATTTCATTCTGTTACACTATCTAAATTTAAGACAGGAGTTCATATGGCTAAAAACAAGAGCACTACCAGCAAAAAAAATCTGAAGCCTGCAACCGGAAAGTCGTCAGGCTCCAGGGGGAAAAGCTCTTCAGCGTCCTCTCATAAAAAGAAGGCTGTTGCTTCAAAGAGCAGCGGTACAAAAACAGCAAAAGCAAAGGCTGTTGCCTCGACAGCCGTAAAACAGACAAACAATAAAAAAGCCCCTGCGAAAAACAAGCCCGTTTCATCGAGGGACAAGACAATCCTGGAAATCAGGACAAACCTGCAGACACAGAAAGAGACCCTTTTAAGCGGAGCAGAGGAGGCATTGAATGAGCTTCCCGGACAGACCGTATTCCCTGATATGGGAGACCAGGCATCTGCCGAAACTGACAGGAATTTCATGCTCAGGCTCAGGGGCAGGGAGCAGAGACTCCTGAAAAAAATCGATGAAGCGCTCGACCGCATCGAAAACAGCAACTACGGCATTTGTGAAGACTGCGGCGAGGAAATAGATATAAAAAGACTTCAGGCTCGTCCGGTAACCACGATGTGCATTGACTGCAAGACCTTACAGGAAGAAGAGGAAAAACTCAGAGAGGCATAGCAGCATTCCCTATGCTTCACTGATATAGTTCAGGAACTTTCATCACGCTTCACTCTGCAAGCACTCCGGCGAAGCGTTTCAGTTAATCGCTATGTTCGTTCCCGTTTCGTGCGCATTAAGGAATACTGAATGCCCTGGTCTTGAAGTCCCTTTCAGTCACCTGCCTTATATGTTCGTCTAACAGCGCTGAAAAGTCCGAAAGAATGCTCCCGGACGGCTTGATGCGGTTGATGTTCGCAAGGTCCCAGACAAGCAAATGCGAATACAGATTACGGACTCCTGCCCGGATCTTCAGGGATGTTTCATAACTTTTTGAGCATTTTTCGCACAGGACCGTTCCATGTGAGACAAAAAACGTATCGGACCTGTCACCGCATCTGCCGCAGTTATCAAGCTTCGGGAGAAACCCGGCAATCTCCAGAAATTTTACCTTGAAGTACAGCAGCAGCAATGCCTTTCCGCAGTCATCTTCAAAAGAACGCAGTGTTTTCGTGAGCAAAGAGTACACCTTTCTGCAGGCGTCCCGTTCAGGCATGAAAATCAGGGTCAGCTCTATGATTTCGGACACCTTCAAAAAACATTTTATCGAGCTTCTGATGTCATTGAAGTTATAGATGATGTCTGACTGGGTAAGCCTTGGAAGAGGTGAATCCTCCTTGCCCCAGAATGAGATCCGTGAGAGCGTAAGAGGTTCAAGACTGCTCCCGAACCTGCTTTTTGTCTTACGCGGGCTTTTTGCAAACGTTTTTACAATTCCGTAATCTTTTGTCAGGTAGGTTACAAAAAGGTCTGCTTCGCCGAATGGGGTTGTCCTTAATACGATTCCTTCGGTTCTGTGAAGCATTACATAATGTTGCCGAAGTCTTCCGGTTTAAGATTCTTCAGCCATTCATCGAGCTCATCAGCTGTCCTTGTCCCCAGTATGTTCTCTTCGACGAATATCGGAACCTGCACCCTGAGTGCTACTGCAACAGCATCGCTCGGACGGGAATCAATCAATGTTTCTTTCTTGCCGTCATTGAGGTAGATAAGTGCATAGTATGTATTGTCTATGATCTCGGTGACAACGATCTTCGTGATCTTGACCTTGAGGCCCTCTGCAATATTCTTGACGAGGTCATGCGTCAGGGGTCTTGGGGTTGCGACCTTCCCCAGTGCCAGCGCTATTGAGTCGGCCTCAGGCTTGCCGATCCAGATCGGGAGCGTCCCGGCACCGTCGATCTCCTTGAGCAACAGTATATACATATTGCTCCTTGGGTCAAAAAGCAGGCCCTCTACCTTCATCTCGACTAACATCTATAAATATCCCAGTTCATCTAAAAAGTTCCTGTTGTCCCGCCAGCCCTTTTTCACTTTGACCCATAATGCAAGGAACACCTTTGTCCCGAGAAGTCTTTCGATATCGGTCCTGGCAGAAGAACCAATCTGCTTGAGCATATTTCCTGTTTTACCTATTATTATACCCTTTTGACTTGCTCTTTCAACATAAATATTTGCTGAAATCGAAACAAGACCCTTTTCATTTTCAGACCACTTTACGACCTCAACCGCTACAGAATAGGGAATCTCTTCAGCTGTCTGCAGTATGATCTTCTCCCGTATTATCTCAGCAACCATAAACCGTTCAATCTGGTCCGTTACAATATCTTCAGGATAGTATCTCGGGCCCTCGGGGAGATACTCTTTTATCTTCTCCGAAAGCACCTCCATTCCGTCATTTTTCAGGGCAGACACAGGGATGATCTCACTAAAGTACATCAGCTGCCGGTAACAATCCGTAACCGCAAGCAGCTCAGGCTTCTTTACCGTATCAATCTTGTTTATTGTCAGGATTGCCGGTTTTTTGACGTTCTTCAGGGTCTCAATAACAGCCCTGTCAGTATCGCGCGGTTTATGAGGGTCAACGACAAGGACAACAAGGTCTATTTCCTGAAGAGTTTTTTTTGCTGTTCGTACCATTGTTTCACCAAGCAGGTGAAAAGGCTCGTGGATACCGGGGGTATCAATAAATATTATCTGTGCATCATCCTCATTGTGTATGCCGATAATCCTGTTTCTGGTCGTCTGGGGCTTGTCAGTTACTATTGATACCTTCTGTCCGAGGAAAGCATTCAGAATGGTGGATTTGCCTACATTGGGCCTGCCTATCAGGGTCACATACCCTGATTTAAACGGATTTGACATGCTATATTCCTGTCATTGAAGTGCTTCCCTGATCACGAATTTACTCCGTGTCCGCACATGTAAGCACTTACCTCCCCGGCAATACCGAAACATCCGACAAGACCACTGGAGCAATCATCAGGGTTCAAGCCTGGTGATAGCCTCCCGGATTCTGACAACAGCCCTTTTAATATCATCAAGCGATGTTGCATATGAAAGCCGTATATAATTATCATTACCAAAGGCCTCGCCGTGCACAACAGCAACCTTTGCCTCTTCAAGAAGGTACATCGCAAGATCGGAGGAATTGTTTATGGGTTTTCCGTTGAACTTCCTCCCGTATACGGCAGAGGCGTTCGGAAATGCATAGAATGCACCGGTAGGGACAATGCAGGCAAAACCTGAAATGCTGTTCAGTTCGGCAATGAGGTAACGCCTCCTCTTGTCAAACTCGGCCAGCATCCGGCCAACAAAATCCTGCGGTCCGTTGAGGGCTTCGACAGCAGCCATCTGGGCTATGGAGGTGGGGTTAGAGGTTGACTGGCTCTGAATATTGGTCATTGCCTTTATAACCTCAGAAGGTCCGGCAGCATACCCTATTCTCCATCCGGTCATGGCATGCGACTTCGAAAGACCGTTGACGACGATGGTCCTTTTCCTGATTTCTTTATCAAGCGAAGCTATGCTGACATGTTTTGCATCGTCATACAGCAGCTTTTCATAGATTTCGTCCGAGATGATATAAAAATTATGCCTGAGTGCTATTTCCGCTATCCTTTCGAGTGATTTTTTGTCGTAGGTCAGCCCGGTAGGGTTGGAAGGCGAATTAAGTATCAATGCCTTCGTTCTGTCCGTTATACTTTCCGAAAGCGCCTCAGGAGCGACCATAAACGAGTCTGACTCCAGGGTCTTTACAAAGACGGGCTTTGCATCGTTCAGCATAACCTGGTCAGGGTAAGAAACCCAGTACGGGGACGGGATAATCACCTCATCACCGGGGCCGTAGAGCGCCTGTGCAATATTGTACAGGGAATGTTTTGCCCCGCACGATACAATGATCTCTTCATTGCTGTATTCAAGTCCGTTGTCTTTTTTCAGCTTGCCTGAAATTGCAGCCTTGAGTGCATCTATGCCTCCCACCGGCGTATATTTCGTAAACCCTTCCCGTATGGCCTTCACAGCTGCTTCTTTGATATTCTCCGGAGTATCGAAGTCAGGTTCTCCAACACCGAAACTGATAACATCAGCACCGGAGGCCTTCATGGCCTTGGCCTTTGAATCGATAGCAAGGGTCGGTGACGGCTTGATCTTTTTGGCTCTTTCAGAAAGCATGGTAATCCCCTTCTTGATTTGTTTAGCAGCTATTTTATAACATTTTTATTTTTTATGAAATACTGCCGGGTCAAAACATGTAGAGAACACATAAACTGTCCGTAACTGTAGCACATGAATTGTCCGGGTAAGATTGGATAGCAAGGAGGCGCTATTCATGAGACGGACAGAACTACTACAGGAGATACGGAAGATGAGATTTGAAGAAGCATATGAAGGCTGCAAGAGAGGTCGGTTGACCCAA
>JBBIUL010000189.1:0-4655 GCA_037440265.1 Nitrospira sp.
TTCTCACGAAACCCCATTTTCTTCGAAAGGGAATCAAGCTCTGCATCACCGGAGGGTACAGTGTGGGTCTGGATATCGTTAAGCTGCTGCAACCGGTGTTCGAGTGTCCTGAGGAAGTGGTAATTGTCAGACAGAAGTGCATAGTCTTCCTGTCCGATCAGGGATTTCTGGAGCAGCCGGTGAAGTGTCTTCAGAAGGCTCCGTTCACGGAGCAGGGGTTCTTTGCCGCCGTAGATTAACTGGAGGGCCTGCGCGAAAAACTCTATTTCTCTTATGCCCCCATACCCTCTTTTTATGTCTCCTTTTTTAAAGGTTGAGTCAATGCGGGTCTTGAGCCTTTTTATCTCATCGATTGCACTGAAGTCAAGATATTTCCGGTACACAAAAGGCCTTATCATCTCCATGAAATCAGAGCCGAGTTTCTGGTCCCCCGCAACCGGCCGTGCCCTGATGAGCATGGCCCTTTCCCATGCCCTTCCCCATGATTCGTAATACATCTCGTACCCCCGCAGTGCAAGAGCAAGGTCTCCCCGTTGCCCTTCGGGCCGTAGCCTGAGGTCGACCCTGTAGGCGAACCCTGAGTCAGTGTTTGCCGAGAGAAAACCGGTCAGTTCTTCTCCCAGTTTGCAATAGTATTCGTGGTTGCTTATCCTGCTGACCCTTATGCCCTGCGGTGTTGATACGCCGGTTGTTTCACCGATTTCAGTGCCGTAGACAAAGATAAGATCAACGTCGGAACTGAAATTCAGCTCTTCACCGCCTAGTTTTCCCAGTGAGATGACAGAGAAGGCCTCTTGCGAGGGGGTGCCGTAAGTTTCATGCATATACGAAGTTACCATGCGGAGTGAGTTTTCGATGATGACGTCTGCAAGAAAGCTCAGCTCATGCATGACTTCGACAAGGTCGGCTTTTTTCAGAAAATCCCTGAGCGTTATCCTGAGGATTTCCTGCATCCTGAATTCGCGGATTGTCCTCATCTGCTGATGAAGTATCGTCTGGGGTGAATGGGCATTCTGAAGCTCCTGTTCTGCCGAAGTGCCGGGAAGGGATGTTGCATGCAGTAACGCTTCAGAAAGGTGCTCTCTGTCAAGGGAGACATCAAGACGGGACAAGGTATCAAAGAGGACACCAGGATGAGCTATGCAGTAGTTGGAAAGGAACTGGCTGGAACTGAAAAGAAGGGAGATCTCCCGTAAGTGGATGGCCAGTCTGTCTATAAAAGATGGATTCTCCTCCATGAAGGAGGACAGATTTTTAAGGGCCCTTGAAGGGTCAGGGGTTACGGACGCTGCATCCTTAAGTTTCTGTTCTGTCATTAATTAACATGATACACTATTCAGGATGCAAGATGCAGGCTGCCGGCTCAGTGAAATACATGAATTATGATACAAGTGAAAAGAGATAGTATTCTCGCTCATTCTCAGTCTTCGACCTCCGAGGTATTTGAACTCTTCATTTATCAAATTAATGCTCATTGAATATCGTTCAAATAAAACCGCTCAAATACTATCTCTTTTCTGCATCATGAAAGATCATGCGTTAAATATGATTCATATCATTCAAAATCAAGAGCTCGCGGGTACGTACACAGGCAGGGCAAGACATCCGAACGGTTTCACCTGCCTGCCGGCAGGAATGAGTGAGAATGCTGTCCCCTGTCTTGTCTCGCATGATTACATATGAAATAGAAATAATTCAGCGCAGACACTCTTGGGCCTGTTGGAGTCGTTTTTGCAGATTATTTTCGTCCGCTGTCCCAGAGGCGCGGGTCAATGGAATCCCTGATCCCTTCTCCAAGCAGATTATACCCGAGCACAGTAATGAGAATGGCAAGCCCGGGGAAGACAGAGAGCCACCAGGCGATCTCAATATTGTCCTTGCCGAGGGTAAGGATATTCCCCCACGTTGGTATCGGAGGCTGAACGCCGATACCGAGAAAACTCAAAGCTGATTCAACGAGGACAGCGCTGGCGATCCCAAGCACGGCAGAGATGATGACCGGGGCCATACTGTTTACCATGATGTGTCTGAAGATGATGCGGGAATCGTCAGCCCCCAGTGCCCTGGCAGCAAGTACGTATTCCCTTTCTTTCAGCGACAGGAATTCTGCCCTCACAAGACGGGCAACACCCATCCATGATGTTACGCCTATGACTATCATGATGTTCCAGATGCTTGGACCGATAAAGGCAATGACCGCAAGGATCAGAAAGAAGGTCGGGATGGAAAGCATGATGTCGATAAACCGCATGATTACCCTGTCGGTCCATCCGCCATAAAATCCCGACAGGGCGCCCAGTATCATGCCTATGAGTGTTGAAATGCCGACAGCGACAAAACCGACAGCAAGCGATATGCGTGCACCCCAGAGCATCCTGCTGAAGACATCCCTGCCGAGGTCGTCTGTGCCCATAAGGTGACGTGTGCTCGGCGGCTCGAGTATCTGTCTCCTGTCTATGTCATTAGGGCTGTATGGCGATATGAGGGGTGCAAAAACCGCAACCAAAAAGAGCAGCAGCACGATAATGCCGCCTGCATAGGCGAGCCTGTTCTGTTTGAACCGCTGCCAGAATATCTTTTTCGGAGACTGAACGCTCATCTGCCTTTTGCCCTTATCCTTGGGTCTGCAAGCATGTATCCGAGATCGGCCATGAGATTGCCGAGGAGTGTGAGCACAGCCCCTATGGTCAGCATTGCCATCACAAGAGGGTAGTCCCTCGTCATCACGCTCATGTAAAAGAGCTGCCCCATGCCAGGTATGCTGAAGATGCTTTCAAAGATGACGCTTCCCCCGATGAGGCCTGGGACAGACAGGCCGAGCAGGGTGATTATCGGGAGCAGTGCATTCCGCAGGGCATGCCTGTAGATGACAATTTTTTCTTGAAGCCCCTTTGCCCTTGCAACGGTCACGAAGTCCTGCCGGACAACTTCAAGCATACTGCTTCTCATAAATCTCGACAGACCGGCGAGGCCCCCGAATGCCGAGATGAAGACAGGGAGGATGAGATGATGCAGCCGGTCCCATATCTTTCCTGCAGCGGAGAGTGAGTCATACTGCATGGATTTCAGTCCTGAGATCGGAAGCCAGTTCAGGTCGATCCCAAAGAACTTCATGAGGAGGAGCGCTAGCCAGAAACCGGGGATGGCAAACCCGACAAAGACAAACGTTGTCATGATCTTGTCATACAAAGAATACTGGTGCGTGGCAGATGAGACACCGATGGGGATTGCTGCAATGAAGATAAGCACCATGGACAGGATATTAATGAGAAAGGTAATAAACAGCCTCCGCTCAAGCAGTGGCTGTTTCCTGTCCCATATTTTGTCGAGCACCGGCCTCCTGTCTGTTGAGAACGATTCCCCGAAGTCAAGCTTTACGATCCTTTTGACCCACAGGAGATACTGTTCGATTATGGGTTTGTCGAGGCCGTAGAGTTTTTCGAGCCGCTCCCTCGCCTCAGGCGTAATCTTGGGGTTCATTTCGGTGAGCACGTCAGTCGGCTTCCCTGGCGCGAGATGGATAATAAGGAATGAGAGAAGGGTGATGCCTATCAGCGTTGGGATCATCTCGATCAGTCGTTTAAGGATGTAGTACAGCATCTATTGCTCCATTGCGTGCCGCTGCAGCTTCTTCGGCACATACCATTTCGGCTGATTGTAGCTTATCCCGATCGGAGAAGGTGTTATGCCCCTGAAGCGCGCATGGACAATCGGGGTTGCATCAGGGACGTAGAGGAAGATATAGGGAAGCTCGTCTGCCAGTATTTCCTGGATCCTGTAGTAGGCCTTTTTTCTTTCTTCGATGTCGAAATTCCTCCTGCCCTTATCAAGCAGTGCATCTACCTCGGGATTGTTGTAGCTTATAAAATTGAATTCCTTTGCCTTTGTCTTTGAAGAATGCCAGATGTCGTACTGATCAGGGTCTATCCCGATGCTCCAGCCGAGGATCACTGCCTGGAATCTCCTTTTGTCGATGAATTCGTTGATGAAGGCGCTCCATTCAAGGACCCTGATGTCGACCTTGATCCCGACTTTCTGGAGTCTCCATTGTATTATTGTTGCGGTATTTTTCCTGAGGCTGTTGCCCATATTGGTGAGTATTGTAAACTCAAACCTGCGGCCGTCTTTGTCAAGAAATCCATCTCCGTCTGTGTCCTCCCATCCAGCCTCTTTCAGGAGCCTCTTTGCGTTTTCAGGGTCATGGGGATACCGTTTTACATCAGGGTTGTACGGCCAGGTGTTCGGGACATACGGACCGGTTGCAGGGCTGCCAAGGCCAAAGAGCACCACATCTATGATTTCCTCCTTGTCGATTGCATAGGCTATGGCCTGTCTGATTCGTTTGTCACCGAACCATGGATGCTTCAGGTTGAAGCCCATATAGGTGTAGGAAAAGACAGGGTAGCGGAACTTCTGAAAGTTATTTTCAAAAAATGCACTTGAGGTCTGTTTTGTATACTGGATCGGGGTGAGACCCATCAGATCAATGCCCCCGGCCTGAAGTTCAAGGAACTGCGTGGCAGGGTCTGGTATGTGTTTATAGATATACCGGTTGATGTACGGCCTGCCCTCAAAATAGTCCCTGTTTGCCTCCATAACCACTTCCTGACCGGCTGTCCACTTGAGCAGTTTGTAGGGGCCGAGACCAATGGGGT
>JBBIUL010000190.1:0-4547 GCA_037440265.1 Nitrospira sp.
TTAGATGCAACATGAAAGACCCCATTGGCAACTTCTTGCCAATATGTTTTGCCCGGGGCTTTGGTATATAATGGGAGGGGAAACAATATGAAAGCGCTCAATCCTGCCCAGATCCTGATCATCGGCTTTCTGTCCTTTATTCTGATCGGCACAGGCCTGCTGATGCTCCCCATGTCCACGGTCAATGGGATCACACCGGAAGACGCGCTCTTCACCTCCACCTCTGCCGTCTGCGTCACCGGGTTGATCGTGAAGGATACGCCGAATGACTTCACCCTGTTCGGGAAGATCGTGATCCTCCTCCTGATTCAGACAGGGGGCCTCGGATATATGACTTCGGCAACGATCATCTCGCTCCTCATCGGCAAGAGGATAGGGATCTCGGAGCGGATCATCATGCAGGAGGCCCTCAATGTGCTCACCATGGAAGGGATCGTGAAATTCACGAAGGCGATCCTGCTGATGACCCTGCTCATCGAATCCGCGGGAGCCCTGGTCCTTACGATCAGATTCCTGCCGGAATATCAACTGTCCGATGCAATTTTTCTCGGGATTTTCCATGCCGTATCTGCATTCAACAACGCCGGGTTCAGCCTCTTTCCGGACAACCTGGTC
Source organism: Nitrospira sp. (assembly GCA_037440265.1). Lineage (GTDB taxonomy): Bacteria > Nitrospirota > Thermodesulfovibrionia > Thermodesulfovibrionales > UBA6898 > JBBIUL01. Next base: position 616 of record JBBIUL010000190.1, read on the forward strand.
CGTTACCGCGCGGACCTCACGGTCAACCTCGTGATATCCTTTCTCATCATTGCAGGGGGGATCGGCTTTATCGTGATCAGCGACGTCCTCAGCTACTGGCGCAGGAAGGTCTTCAGAGTCTCCCTCCATACGAAGACCGTGCTTGTCACAACATCCGCCCTGATCGTGTCAGGAGCCCTTCTTTTCTTCCTCTTCGAATATTCGAATGAGTCGTCGATCAGCGGGCTCCCGCTGCAGGAACAGGCCCTGACGTCCTGGTTCAGTTCCGTCACCGCGAGGACCGCAGGATTCAATACGGTCGATTATTCCCTGCTCCGCTTCGATACGCTCTTCATCGCCATGCTGCTGATGTTCATCGGGGCGTCTCCCGGAAGCACCGGGGGCGGCATAAAGACCACGGCCTTCGCGATCGTGATCGCCAGCCTCTGCTCGATCATGCAGGGGGCGCGGGATACGGTCCTCTTCAGGAAGAGGATATCCGCAACAACAACGGCCAAGGCGTTCCTGAGCATCGCATTGGCGGCCCTGCTGATCGTTGCAGTCACGGTAGTGATATTGAGGCTTGAGGACACCAAATATCTCCCCGCGGTCTTCGAAGTCACCTCAGCCTTCGGGACGGTCGGGCTTTCGGTGGGCGACGGGGGCGTGCGGAGCCTCTCCGCCCTGTTTACGCCGATGGGGAAGATCCTCATCAGCTTTACGATGTTCGCGGGAAGGCTCGGTCCCCTGACCCTTGCCATCGCGGTCGCACGGAAGAGCGAAAAAAGGTTCAGATACCCTGAAGGGAAGGTGATTATAGGATGAAGAAGCAGTACGCAGTCATTGGTCTCGGAAGGTTCGGGTTTTCGATCGCAAAGACCCTTGCCGAAAACAAATGCGAGGTGATCGCGGTCGACAAAGACGAGGAGCGTGTACGGAAGGCGGCCGATTACGTCACCCTTGCCGTCCAGCTCGAGGCGATGGACGAAAAGGCCCTCAGGTCCATAGGTGTCCAGAATGTCGACGTTGCGATCGTGAGCATCGGCGAGAATATCGAGGCGAATATCCTCGTCATCATGCTCCTGAAGGAGATGGGGGTGAAGCATATCATCGCCAAGGCGGTGACCTCGCTCCATGGCAAGGTGCTCCAGAACCTGAAGGTCGAAAGGATCATCTTTCCGGAGAGGGACATGGCGATACGCGTGGCGCATTCCCTCATCAGGCCTTCGATCCTGGAGCAGCTTGAACTTTCGCCCGAATACAGCATCATCGAGATCCCGGCCCCTGCCGTCTTCGTAAACAAGACGCTGAAAGACACCGGTCTGAGGTCCAGATACGGCGTCAACCTCATCGCGCTCAAGGATACCGACAAATCGGGAAAGGAGAAGTGGAATGTGAATCCCGGGCCGTCGGATATCATCAGGGAGGGGGACCTTCTCGTGATGATCGGACTGAACAAGGACCTCGATAAGATGAGCCAGCTGCAATAGCCCCTGTCCCGTGAAGGTGCCGGGGAGTGAGCGGCGGAAATGAGAAGACTACCTCCTTCGCACCCGTACGCCGTCTTTTACCAGGTCGTCAGGGTGAGAGATCACCATGTCACCCTCTGAAAGGCCGTCGACGATCTCGGCCGTGAGGCCGTTTCTGTGGCCGGTCGAGACAGGCCACAGACGCGCCCTTCCCTCCTGAACGAGAAAGACCGCCCAGCCCTCCTTATGCCTGAAGAGTGCGCTCGCAGGGACCCTGAGGACCTTCTCCCCCTCCCAGACGATGAAACGCGCCTCGACCCTGTATCCGTCTCCGAGGCCGAGCCAGGCATCCGGAACAGAGGATATGTCGGCAATCACGAGCACCCGCTGTTCCTCAACCCCAAGGATCGAGACCTTCGTGAACCCCGCAGGCTCGACCACCCTCACCATGCCTTCAAGAGGCTGGCCACCACCCCACCTCTCGAAAAACACCTTCGAGCCCTGGGGTCACAAAAACTTAGGGCAGGTCTTGCATGTAATTGACGCCTCCTGACGTTTGCTGTAATATAACTGCATCTTATGAAATACCGTTCAGTCATAGTCATGCCCTGTCTTCTTCTGTTCATATGCATGACTGCTTTTGGACACGTAGACTTTGCCGTTTCTTCTTCTGATTGCGCTTCCGGACCAGCTCTAACCCTCGATGTATGTTCGGCAAAACTGGTCCAGAAGGCACAGTCTTCACCGGTGATAATCGAAGTCTTCTGCGGCATTGCCTTGCCTTCAAAAACAGCACGTCATTCTGTCACTGCATCGGTTGTCTTTGATTCGCTGTCACCTGTTATTTCCGAAAAGCCTCCCAGAGCCTGATCCCGATGATGTCATGATTGTCGGCGTTCCTGAAATCTCACTCTGAGGAGGATTAATAATGAAAACAAAAATAAGCAGACTTGCCTTTCTCTGTCTTATACTGGCCGTTGTTTTTGGAATCGCATTTGCCGGAAACGACATAACTGAATTTCCCTCCTGCAAGCACTGCGGCATGAACAGGGAGATGTTCAGCAAGACCAGAATGCTGATCGACTACGAAGATGGTTCGCAGTCAGCATTCTGCAGCCTCCACTGCGCCTCGCTTGACCTCGCCCTGCATATCGACAAGCCGGTAAAACACCTGCAGGTTGCTGACCACGTCAGCGGACTCCTTATCAGTGCCTATGATGCTGTATGGGTCATTGGCTCAGACATAAAGGGGGTAATGACAAAGAGGAGCAAGGTTGCCGTCTCAGGCAGGGAAGACGCTTTAAAAATACAGAAAGAATATGGCGGAGAGATAACCGACTTTGAAAGGGCTGTCAGGGCCGCCTATGAGGACATGTACGACGATACCCGCATGATACGGGAAAAGAGACAGATGAAAAAGCAGAAACATATGCAGCATGGCAGCTAGGTCTTTTGCCATGGCAGAAAAAAAGGAGGAAAGAATGTCGGTAAGCCCGCGATCTCTTGCATTGATGCTCGTCCTGATGTGCTGTTTTTTACTGTCCCCTGCTGTTCCGGCAGGTGCAGCAGGACCGGTTGAAGTAAAACAGGGAGACAAATGCGCTGTCTGCGGGATGTTCGCTGCAAAATATCCGCACTGGGTCGCGCAGATTGTCTTCCTTGACGGCACCTATGCGGTATTTGACGGACCAAAGGACCTGTTCAGATATTATTTCAACTTCGGCAAATACAACCCATCCAGGGCTCATTCAGACATATCCGGCATCTATGTGACCGAGTATTACTCAGGCAGGCTGATAGATGCCCGGAAGGCCTTCTTTGTAGCAGGGAGTGATGTCTACGGCCCGATGGGCGCGGAACTCGTCCCGGTCGAGGACGAGAGAAACGCAAAAGAATTCCTGAAAGACCACAAGGGAAAGAAAATCCTGAGGTTCGGTGAGATAACTGCCGGGGAGCTGCCGTAGGTGAGAAAATCGACTGTTTTTCTCTCAGTTGTCCTTTTCTGCATATTGATATCGCTTGCGCTTGCCGTCAATTCAGCAAGGGAATCCTCGTCTGCTGCAGAGACATTAGGCGATCTCTCTGCAATAGCGGCTTCCCTGCATCTGACGGATGTATCTTTCTCAACGGATGCACGGTATACGAGACATCCGTCGCAGGCAGACCTGTTTTCAGCTTTCCAGGACGCTCCTGCATCTATCGAGCACTTCCCTTCCGGCTCGGTTGTTTCAGCGCCTGACTTCAGCAGCCTGGGGGCAGAGATGAAGGTGATCAGGAGATGAACTTCAGACGGCATATGAACATACTTGAATTCACCCTTCAGTCTCTGTGGAGACGAAAATTCAAACAGGCAAGCATCATCATCGTCTTCGCCTTTGTGGTGTTTGTCACCGGTTCGGTCCTCTTTCTGACCTATGCATTCAAGCGTGAAGCTGCAATCATCCTGAAGGGCTCGCCTGAACTCATTGTGCAGCGCACCATGGC
>JBBIUL010000191.1:0-4438 GCA_037440265.1 Nitrospira sp.
GGTTGTGGCGAGAAACTCCCGCGCTTTCTGGCAGTAGGGTCACCAGTCGGTCATGTACATTACAACATGTATATCCCCTGCATCCCTTTGCTTCTTCACTGCAGATGATTCGTCTCTCCTTATAGTTTTCGGATCAGCATCTTCCAATGAACGGGGTTTTTCAAACCGCATATTATTTTTGAGCCGGACCTCCTCGGCATTCGATCCGGGCGGAGGGGAGTCAGAAAAGACCACATTGCCGTCACGATCCTTCCATTTGTAGATTTCAGATGATGTGAAAGACGGAACAAATAGCGTGGTCAAAAATACAACAGTAAGAGCGACAACATATGGGCTGAAAAACCATGCAACCCTGCACCCACCCATTTCAGAGATCAGAACGATTCGCTTATTCATAAATGCGTCTCCAATATGCGTTGTTTTATGTGGCTGTACAAATATAATAAGGAAAGTATCCTGATTCAGCAATAAAAAAACCTGCAGCACAATGACTATGATTCAGTTTGCTGAAATGACCAATATCCATAATTGCCTTAAAAAAACACTTTTTGTGTCTTTCGATAAGGTTGGTGATATACTTTATTATAAGCGGAGTCGTGCACCTTTAAAATATGTTAAAAGGGTTCTGCAAAACGCTTGTACTGTCAGTATAAGCAGCATGACATGAAACACAAATGCCAGCCTTAAAGGACAAGAGAAAATTTAAACGACTTTTCCTGTTCGCTGCCCTGCTGTTTCTCAGTGGTGTAACTGTAATCCTTTTGCTGCCGAGGATAATAAATACCGAAACAGTAAAGGGCAGGCTGATAAGTCTGCTTTCACAAAAAGTCCCAGGCACCGTATACTTCCAGTCTGCTGATATATCCCTGTTCCCTGTCCCGCGCGTTTTGATCCAGAATGCTGGACTGACAGTCCCGAAAAAACTGCAGGCTACCATGAAGACAATCGCTGTATACCCCAAGCTGTTCCAGCTTCTCTGTGGGGAGGTGAGGCTCTCGAGAATCGAGGTCCTTGAGCCGGACGTCAACATTGCTCTGCCTGCAGAAAGTAGCGACCAGAGACGCTCTTTTGAAGATACAGCAGCGCTGACCCGGGCACTTGCCAGAGGCTCAGCAAAAACAGTGATCAGGATAGAAAACGGCATGTTTAACTTTATCCGGGACGGCCGTGCTCCGGTTCAGGTGACGGGGATTGAACTGCAGAGTGCCCTTACTGAGGGAAACGACAAAGTTACATTTACACTCGACAGATTGATCAGCAAAAAGCCCGCACTCTCTGTTTCAGGCTCCGCGACAGTCGATATGCTGAAACGCGAGGTTCGAATCATTGCCGAATCAAAAAATCTGCAGGTCATGCCTGTGAGAGAAGTAGTACTTGCTCTTGCAGGTGATATCCCGGCTGCAGCGAAGATATTCGACATACTCAGGGGCGGAAACATCACACAAATCACCTTCAGGAGCAGAGCTGATTCCCCTTATGAACTGATACGGACACCGAACATGAGTATCAGGGGAAGCCTGAAGGATGGTGTTGTGTTCATCCCGCGGGTGGGATTGGAGTTCAGCGAGGTTGCGGGTGAATGTGAAATAACTGAAGGCATCCTGAAGGGCAATAACATTACTGGACGCACAGGGAATTCCCGCTTCAGATCAGGTGTGCTCACCATAGGGTTGCAGGGCGATGACCCCCCATTTAATCTTGAAGCAGCGGTTGTTGCTGATCTGAACGATGTTAAGGATATTCTGAATAAGACTGTAAGGCAACGCAGTTTTTTGCATGAACTTGCGCTTATACGCTCCGTAAAAGGGACGGCAGAGGGAAAGATTGTTCTTGGAGAAAGCCTGAAAAAAATCACGCCTTATATCGTATCGGACAAAATGAACTTTGGTGCTGCATATGAGAGGGTGCCTTATGTGATTGAGGTCAAACAGGGCCTGTTTTCCTATGACAAAAAGACGGCAGAATTCAAGGGCTTGTATGGTTCAATAGGGAGATCTTCATTTTCAGAACTGCATGGAAGGCTCTCTCATGGCCTCAAACCGCATCTTGCCATACATTCAGGAAAAGCGGAGATGGACACCGGTGAAATATACCGCTGGCTGTCAACATATGAACAACTGAAGGCTCAATTGAAAAGAATCGAGTCTGTTGACGGCAGGGTTGTCTTTTCCTCCATGAGGTTCCAGGGGCTGGTTCTTGATTCACGAAAATGGGACTACAGCATATCAGGCTCAGTCGAAAAGCTGAGTATAAATACTCCCCTGTTGCCTGGCACCATGAATGCAAAAACAGGAAAGTTTGAAGCCGGCCCCGGAAAATTCGTTTTCTCTGATCTTGATGCGAAACTCCTCGATTCTTCTTCGATCATATCAGGCAGACTGTATGGGTCATTGGATAACGTCAGAAAGGGGGGTGTCCGTTTCTCAGGTACGGTCGGCCCGGCTGCATTGAAATGGATTACAAAGACCTTCCGTATTCCGGAATATGTGAGAACCGACCGTCCGATTACTGTTTCAGACGCAGATTTTACCTTGCAGGGCAGAGAATTCACGGGGTTTGGGGGCACTATAAGAACAGGGAGCGGGCAGACGGTTGTCATTGACCTGAGCAGGACTCCCGACTCGCTGCTCATCAGCAGGCTGGATGTTGAGGACAGGGCATCAAAAGCTTCAGTTGCTCTGGACATCAGTGAAAAGATAAAGAGCATCGGTTTCAAAGGCAGTCTTGACTCCACAACCATTGCAAACCTTGTTACACTGCCGCAGGTCCAGGGCGGTATGCTGCAGGGTGAGATGAAAGGCGTATTCAGTGCTGATGCGGCGGTCCCGTTTAGAGCAACGGGCAGATTGAGGGGCGAAAAGATTGTTCTGCCTTGGAAAAAGGATCTGCCGGTTGCTATAGATTCCATGGTCGTGAGCTCAGACAATGAGCTCTTGCATATTGAATCAGCAATGGTCAGGCTTGCAGACAATGCTTTTTCGCTCAACGGCATTGTTGCATCCAGGGCTGAAGGTCTTGTAATGGACATGAATGTCTCATCTGAACATATGGTCTGGAAGCAGTTTGCAAGGGCGATCGAGGAGGGAGAGGAAACAGTGGACGCAAAAAAAGAAGGAAGGCTTTACCTGAGGTTCCTTGGATCGGTGAGACTAAAAGCGGACACATTCCTCTATGACAATCTGACCATACACGGACTGCAGTCGGATATTGAACTGAGTCCCGGACGTGTTATGGCTGCAGTGAAAAAGGCATCCTACTGCAATATGGCTATAACCGGGGCGGTCACACGAAAGAAGCAGGATCTGAATATAGACCTTCATACTGTTGCGAGAGATATTGAACTGAGGCCGACCATTGCCTGTGTTACTGACAGGAACGCTGAGATGAACGGCAGATTCGACATTGATGCACAGATAGGACTTACCGGAAAGACGGCAGTCGATCCCCGGTCCCTGCACGGCACACTTGCTTTCAGGGCTAAGGATGGAAGGATCCACCGTTTTACCGCACTTGCCAAAATATTTTCTCTCCTGAATGTTACGGAAATCTTCAGGGGCCGTCTGCCTGATCTGATAGGGGAGGGGTTTGCCTACCGCTCGTTCATTGTTGGCGGGGATATCAGCCACGGAAAACTGATACTGAAAGATGCCAGCATCGACAGCCCGTCCATGGGGATTGTGGGAGAGGGTAATATTGACCTTGTCAACAGGGAGATGGACATGACAATCCTGGTAGCTCCTTTCAGAACCATTGACGCTGTACTGAATGTGCTTCCGGGGTGGAAGGGCGGCATTGTCTCTATCCCGTTTTCTGTCACCGGCAGTCTGAAGGACCCCCATGTTGCCTATAAGCCGTCAGCAGTGGTAAGGACCGGACTGACCGGGTTCATGGAAAACTTGCTCAAGGCCCCGGTAAAACTCTTCGAGCCGCTCATGTCTGAGGAGACGAAGTAGAGTATGATAATTCCGACGTTTGCGATTTTTGGGTTCAGACGCTCGTTGCAGGGAAAGAAGAAGCAACACAACTGCCAATAAAGAATCAGACATGAAGACAGTTCAGAAAAGTCACAGCGATTGGTATGTTTTCTTTATTGCAGTGGCACTCCTGATGAATCTCACCAGTGACAGACCGTCCATGTTCGGCATGTTCCAGTCAGTGATGATGCAATCGTACTTCTCCTTTTTAAAGCGGTTTAAGTCTGTATGCCGTCATTTGCCTCTGAAATGTCATTAACGTCTATTCCACTCTATCTGCGGCTGATCGACATTATCTTCATCTCCTTTCCTCATTTTTCGCACCACTGCAAATAAATTTGCAGTGGTGCATGGGTGTCATGGGAAATAATCCTTTAAAATCACTATAAATCACCTGGCATGGATACTGCATTTATGATTGCAGATACACTGAAAGGAGGACACGAAGATGAAAGACAACAAAT
>JBBIUL010000192.1:0-4433 GCA_037440265.1 Nitrospira sp.
GTTATGACACAATCTCAGCAGACACCTCCCGGCTGAAGACCATCTTGCCGTCAGCAAAATCGACCTCGACTGTGTCTCCTTCGGTAAAGCTGCCATCAAGGATCTTTTTTGCCAGTTCATTGAGGACCATCTTCTGAAGCACCCTCTTGAGCGGCCGCGCACCGTACACAGGGTCAAACCCTATCTCGGCAAAGCGTTCCTTCGCTTTGTCTGTAAGGCGTACATCAATGTTCTTCTCCCTGATATGCTTCTTCATGCGTTCAATCTGTATCTCCACAATCTGCTTAAGGAGCTTCTTGGTCAGGGGGTTGAAGATGATGATCTCGTCCACACGATTGAGGAACTCCGGCCTGAAGAATTCCTTGAGGTCATCCATCACTTTTTCCTTGAACGCGGAATCCGCATTGTCTACCCAGTAGGCTGTCGGATGCTTTTCCTTTTCAGTCAGCATCTCCTGGATATGGACACTGCCGATATTTGAGGTCATGATAACAACCGTGTTCCTGAAATCAACGGTCTTGCCGTGGCTGTCAGTCAGCCGTCCGTCGTCAAGGAGCTGAAGGAGCAGATTAAATACCTCCGGATGGGCCTTTTCTACCTCATCGAACAGTATCACAGCATAGGGTTTCCGCCGCACCGCTTCGGTGAGCTGCCCGCCTTCTTCATACCCGACATAGCCGGGAGGAGCCCCTATAAGACGTGAGACCGTATGCCGCTCCTGGTATTCGGACATGTCTATCCTGATCATCGCATTCTCATCATCGAAGAGAAATTCCGCAAGCGCCCTGGCAAGCTCTGTCTTGCCCACACCGGTCGGTCCAAGGAAGATAAATGAGCCGATCGGCCTGTTCGGGTCCTGAATTCCTGCCCGGGCACGACGGACGGCATCCGAGACAGCGACAATTGCCTCATCCTGTCCCACCACCCTGAGCCTGAGCCGTTCATCCATGTGAAGCAGTTTCTGGACCTCGCCCTCAAGCATCTTCGAGACCGGGATGCCGGTCCACTTTGACACAATCTCTGCAATGTCCTCTTCATCAACCTCTTCCTTCAGCATCTTTCTCCTCTGCTGTGCCTCAAGAAGCCGGGCGTTTTCTTCCTCGAGCGCCTTCTGCAGCTCGGGGAGTTTTCCGTACCTCAGTTCAGCAGCCTTTGTCAGGTCACCCTCCCGTTCAGCCTTTTCGGATTCTGTCTTTGTCTTTTCTATCTGCTCCTTGTAACTGCGGATCATGGTGATGATCTCTTTTTCGCTCATCCACTGAGCCCTCAGTTCATCCCTGCGCACCTGCAGCTCTGCCATCTCTTTCTTGAGCTTCTCAAGCTTGTCACCGGATTTCCCGGAATCCTCTTTCATCACAGCCTGCTTTTCTATCTCGAGCTGCCTGAGCTTTCTTTCTATTTCATCAAGCTCAACAGGCATGCTGTCTATCTCCATCCTGAGCTTTGAGGCAGCTTCATCGATAAGGTCAATCGCCTTGTCAGGAAGGAAGCGGTCTGTTATGTACCGGTGAGACAGGATGGCCGAGGAGATGAGGGCTGCGTCTTTAATCTTAACGCCGTGATGGACCTCGTATTTTTCCTTCAAGCCCCGTAATATTGAGACCGTATCTTCAGTTGACGGCTCCTTTATCAGTACCGGCTGGAATCTCCGTTCGAGGGCCGGGTCCTTTTCAATATGCTTGCGGTACTCACCGATTGTTGTAGCACCAACGCATCTCAGTTCACCGCGTGCAAGTGCAGGTTTAAGCATATTTGATGCATCTATCGCCCCTTCTGCTGCACCGGCGCCTACCAGCGTATGCAGTTCATCGATAAAAAGAATGACCCTGCCTTCAGATTCTTCGATCTCCTTTATTACCGCTTTCAGCCTGTCTTCAAATTCTCCCCTGAATTTCGATCCTGCTATCAATGCGCCCATATCAAGCGCTACTACTTTTTTGTCTTTCAGGGTTTCAGGGACATCCCCTGCAACGATCCTCTGAGCAAGCCCTTCGGCAATAGCCGTCTTGCCGACACCCGGGTCGCCGATCAGGACCGGGTTATTCTTTGTCCGTCTTGAAAGCACCTGAATGATCCTTCTTATCTCATCGTCCCTGCCGATCACCGGATCGAGCCTGCCCTTAGCTGCCAGTTCAGTAAGGTCCTTGCTGAATTTCTTGAGCGCCTGGTATTTGTCCTCGGGGTTCTGATCGGTAACCCGCTGCGTCCCCCTGATCTCTCTCATGGCAGCAAGGATCTTATCAGCATCTGCCCCGTATTTTTTTAAGAGTGCAGAGGCGGCCCCGCCTGCCGACAACACCGCAAGGAGAAGGTGCTCCACGCTGACATATTCATCCTTCAGGTGTTCAGCCTCTTTTGCTGCCTTTTCAAAAACATCCTTGAGTCTGGGAGTAATGTATATCTGTCCGACCGGAGTGGCACTGATAACCTTCGGGAGCTTATTCAGCGCTTCGTCAAGGTCCTGACTGAGCAATCCTGTATTAATGCCGATCCGCTTGAGTATCTGGGCTGAAACGCCGCCTGCATCATCGAGCAGAACCCGAAGGAGGTGTTCCACGTCGATCTGCTGATGACCCTTCTGTTCCGCAAGCCTCTGGGCGCCCTGAATTGCTTCCTGGCTTTTTATAGTGAATTTATCCATACTGATATCTCCTTATTCTTCCTTAAAAGCTTTCTTCAGCCTTTTCTCAAAATCCATTTTTATTTGTTCATCGAGATATTGCATCATTTCTTCGATTTCACGGTTCATGATCTCCATCCGGTGACGCAGCCGCAGGATAATATCAACTCCTGCCTTATTGACGCCGAGTTCCCGGGTAAGCTGCAGAATAAAATTCAGCTGTTCAACATCCCGGTCAGAGTAGAGTCGCTGTCTGTTTACCCGGTGGGGGGTGATAAGCCCCTCTTTTTCATACATCCTCAGGGTCTGAGGATGCACATCAAGCATATCGCAGACAACGCTTATGAGGTATAACGGCTGATTTTTGTTACGTCTGTTCATTACTTCTTCACCATGCCCTTTCTTGGTGACTCTTTATAAAGGGACTCGATTTCATTAACTGCAAGTCTGGCTTTTTCCGGGATGTCTTTCGGGACAACAATTTTTGTATTCACATACTGATTGCCCCTGTGCCCTGTTCTTGAAGAAGGAAATCCCTTTCCGGAGAGCTTGAACTTCTGCCCCCCCTGCGTGCCCGGCGGCAGTGTCATCGCAGCAACGCCGTCGATCGTCGGGACCTCTATTTTTGAGCCGAGGGCAACCTCGCCAAAGCTGACCGGCAGATCAATATACAGATCGTCACCCTTTCTCGAGAACAGAGGGTGCGGTTTTACCTTTATTTCTATCTGGAGGTCTCCGGCAGGGGCACTGCCCTGTCCGGCTCCTCCCATGCCTCTTACTTTTACCCTTGATCCGGTATCGGCTCCAGCCGGAATTTTCACCTTTATGGTTTCAGCATGAAATGTCTTTCCGCGTCCGCCGCATGGTTTGCAGGCCCTGGTTATTTTTTTGCCGGTGCCGCCGCAGGCACTGCAGTATTGTGACATCTTGAAAAAACCCTTTGATGTTGCTATCTTCCCAGTTCCTCTGCAGACATCACACTGTGTGAATGCTTCAGCGCCGGTCCCTTTACAGTTCTTGCAGGCGATCTCCCGGCTGTAGGTAACTGGTCTCGTCACCCCCGAGTATGCCTCTTCGAGGGTCAGTTCCATTTCCATTGCCAGATCAGGACCCCTGACATCTGCCCGTTCATATCCGGCGCCAGCCCCCTGACCTGCCCCTGCTCCAAAAAGGTCTGAAAAGATATCTCCAAACCCGCCGAAATCAAACCGGTCACCTGAAGTATACGTCCGGTAATCAAACCCAGGCCCGCCTTCGCCAAAAGGAGAACGTCCGAACTTGTCATATTCGGAGCGTTTCTTTTCGTCTCCGAGGACACTGTAAGCTTCATTTATATCCTTGAATTTTTGCTCCGCACTTTTATCTCCGGGATTGAGATCAGGGTGATATTTTCTGGCCAGTTTCCTGAACGCCTTTTTCATATCGTCCTGCGATGCTTTTTTATCAACACCTAATATTTCGTAATAATCCTTCACTGTCGGGGCCATGCCTCCTCCTTTATAGTTCTTATAATAATACTTTAGTGATTTCATGTCAACTTACTTTACATGACAAAACAACATAACTATTAAAAAACTATTCTGCGTGCAAGAACTCCCGCAGCGTTTCAATCTGATCAATAATGTATAATTGGTAATTATGATTGATCCTATAAGACTCATCAGCAGGTTTTACGACCCTGACTCCCTTGCATTCAATCTCCTTGTTGAACACAGCAAGGCAGTTGCTGGAAAAGCCCTTGTGATTGCTGAAAAAATGAACCACCGCAAGCCTGATACGCTCTTTATCCATGAAGCGGCCATGCTCCATGACA
>JBBIUL010000193.1:0-4333 GCA_037440265.1 Nitrospira sp.
CTGCGACTGCTGGATCCGACATCAGGAGCGGTGCTCTTCAAGGGAGAGAATATCTTCGATCTTAAAAAAGATGCGATCAAGGCGTTCAGGAAATCAGTGCAGATCATATTCCAGGACCCGTTTGCATCCCTGAATCCGCGGATGACCGTGTATGATACGGTCTCAGAGCCGCTTAAGATCCACAAAATGGTGCAACCCTCTGACATGAAGCAGGCGGTTGAGGATATCCTTGGAAAAGTGGGACTCAGACCTGATGTCATGAAGCGCTATCCGCATGAATTCAGCGGAGGGCAGCGGCAGAGGATATGCATCGCAAGGGCGCTCGCTGTCTCCCCTCAGGTGATTGTTGCTGATGAGCCGTTGTCTGCGCTCGATGTCTCGATTCAGGCGCAGATACTGAATCTGCTTGCAGAATTGAGGAAAGAAACGGGCATCTCATTTCTGTTTATCAGTCATGACCTGAGGGTTGTCCATTATTTCAGCGATACGGTTGGGGTGATGTACCTCGGCAAGATCGTAGAGCATGCAAAGACAGGAGAGCTTTTCAAAAACCCCCTGCACCCATATACCGTAGTGCTGCTTGAGTCTGCGCCAAAGCTTAATACAGACCATGCCGGACGTAAAAAAGGCGTGGCTTTGAAAGGAGAGGTGCCGAGCCCGCTGAACATCCCGCCGGGATGTCCTTTTCATCCGAGGTGTCCGAAGCGGTTTCAGCCTTGCGATAAAATCGTTCCTGAACTGAAGGAAAGCCACGGCAGACTGATTGCCTGTCACCTCTGGAATCCGCATTGAGAGCAAACAGTTAGAGCAGTTTCTCGATCTTCTTTTTGATCTTTGGCGATGTCCAGTCCCGCTCTCCAAAGAACTTTTCAACGATGACCCCGTTCCTGTCTATCAGGAGAGTTGTAGGCACGGTAAATATTTTGTACTTTTTTGTGACAATCTGATTTTCATCCCAGAGGATGACGAAGTCAAAACTGTTCTTGCTGAGATATTCTTTTACATATCGTATGGCATTGTCATTGGAAACTGCTATTATTTCAAAGCCTCTGGGCTTCATCTCTTTGTATAGTTTATTGAAGGAAGGCATCTCAGCCTTGCAGGGTGGGCACCAGGTCGCCCAGAAGTTCAGGAGCACAACCTTGCCCTTGAGAGACGAAAGAGAAAGACTGCTGCCATGGATATCCTTGAGAGTAAAATCAGGGGCCTGATTATTCGCAAGCTTATCGATTTCAAATGGGGAGAGGTTCTCCTTTTTTGCTTCACGTGGACCTGCCGGCCCCATTGCTGTCAGTGAAAAGAGACAGAAGCCACAGAAAAAGAGTTTCAGGGCAAACATGGATATTTCCTTTTTGATTAATCTTACTTTCGTTGCCCGGGAAATAGCAATCTCATAATACAGCTCAGCCAAGGGCCTTTTGTGAAGCAAACTCCCTGATAAGTCTAAGCGCGATCAGGATGGTTTCTGATTCAGGCAGTGTCCTGCCGAGCCTGTTGAGATAATCCCGTTCAAGAAACAGCCTGAACGACGTTTTGAAATGAAGATCAAAAACCCATGAAAGCTGCATCAGCTTGAAGTCGTTCTGTGTATGAAGGTCTGCAAGCGAAGCCATCTTTTTTTCATGGATTCGGGCAAGTATTTTTTCTGAACAAGATGAAGTGTCAGGCAACCCCAGTCCGGCAGCAGACGCTCTCTCTCTTTCATCTGCTTCAAAATGTTCAGAAAATACACGCCAAATGTCCAGCTTGTCCGCATCACGGATAAGCTTCAGAAATGTGATCGTACGGGCATCTTCAATGTGCGGCAGGGAGAATGTATTGTGAAGCTTTACTGAAGAGAGGACAAGTTCCCGTTCTTCCCTGTCGAGAAGATCCAGGATGCCTTTTTCAATGAGTATCTTGGCGCCGAGTTTGCCGTGGTTTATCGAAACAGCATCCCTGAAGGTCCGGTATTGCTGGTATTGCTGGAATCTGCCGATATCATGAAAGAGCGCGATTATTTCCGCGAGCACAATTTCATTTTTTAAGGATGGGTGACTGCCGGCAATCAGAATTATGTTTTCACAAACGTGATGGGTATGCTCAATCTTCAGGATGATATTTCTGTTGTCCTCCTCGCTGGACGACAGAAAGCCCTTTGTGTATTTATCAAACCAGTTTTTGAGCGGTGTGAGTTGTTTGTGTTCCATTCAGTTCCTGTTTGTCTCGAGCAGATGCAGGTCAGATGAAATCTGTCTGATTTTTTTCGATCAGCCGGTATTCTGTCACAGGCCGGGCGCAGATCGGGCAGCTGTCCGGCGGAATCTTTATGAGTGTGGACCCGCATATTCTGCAGACAAAATATTTGACCGGATTGTCTTCAAATTTCTTTGCCAGAAGCCCGAAAAAGAATCCTGACCATTTAATTAATTTCTTAAGATGTGCACTGTGCTGCTCGTGGGATTTCCATGCATAAAGACAGTTTTTCTGGGCATCCGCATGTTTTTCTAATCGGAGTTTGTTGAGGAAGCCGGGATATACGGTTTCGATCTTCTCAAGTTCATTTTTTGCAGCTGTCTTCAGATTGGATTTTGTGCTGGCGAAGGATACATCCTGCCCAGAAAATTCCTCTGTGTTAATGCCCAAATCGGCTAATAGTGCCTTGAATTCCCTGGCATGCGTATATTCTGATGCTGCGAAAGCGGTAAAAAGATAGGCAATATTGGGGAAATTCTCCTTCCTGGCCTTTTCTGCGTATCGAATATAATGAAGATGAGCCTTTATCTCTCCAAGATATGCAGTCTTCAGTACCGTAATGGTAGCGGGATAGGCTGAAAGCAAAGCAGCTGTTTTGTCAGGTGCAGGGAATGCTTTTAGTTCGCTTTTCGCAGAAGGTTTAGCGTAAATCAAAGACGGCATCGATGTAACGGCTGCAAAAGCAGAGCAGATGATGAGAAACTCTCTCCGGGAGAGCCCGGATGTTTCCAAGCTATCAAAGTTAGGGACATTATCCTGTAATGTGTCAGTAATGTCAGAAAACAGTGTCATGCGTCCTCTTCGCCAAAGTGACAGAGAAAAAAGAGAATCCCTGTTTATAAAAAACTTTAACGTTTCAGTAAAAGATTGTCAATTATCATTTGAGCAGTATATTCATGACTTAATGGATAAGGTTGATTATTTCACTTTTGCTGAGTGAGAGATTATACTATTTTATGATGTCTCGGATGCCCCACACTGTCCCCCGATATATAATCGTCGGTCTTTTTGTCGTGGGGCTGGTCTCTGCGATAGCCTTCAGGGCAATAATTATTTTTCAACACCTTGAACCTCAGTGGGTAAGACCTGTCTGGTACATCGGCGTGCTGGGTTATCTGGTCTTCTTTTTCTATCGGTATCTGATCGCGAGGAAGAGAAAGAAGGCAATAGAAAAATACAGGCTTATTGAAAAGGTTAAGGCAAATGCCTGTCTGGCCGAGGAAGAACGTGAGGTTGTTCTGTACCTTCTTTCTTCAATAAAAGCCTCTTTTGAGGATTTGAATTATGCCATTATTTTTCTTCTGTCGGTGATCGCTATTGCTGCTGATTTGATACTCGAGTCACTGAAATGAGACCGCAGTTTCAGTAAGAGAGCAATGATGCTTTTTCATGATTGTCTTGAGCTTCGGATCATGTCACGCTTTTAACTCCCAGGCTTTCCTGAAATTTATTGCAATAGATTTGGCAAATCGCTTTCCAAAAAAAACTCTTGTAAATTATAATAAATGGGTTTGAAATATTTTTGGAGGAAGGGTGCCATGAGTACGATTATTGAGACGTTTAATGCAGTGCTGAAAAAAGGGGTTGAGCTTAAGGTGTCCGACGTGCACCTCTGTGTCGGTTCTCCCTGGAAGTTCAGGCATCACGGGCATGTTGTGCCGATAAAATCCCTTAAGCCTCTGGATGTCCCTGACTGTAATGAAATCATCAAGCATATACTGCTGAAGTCGAATATATATCATGCTGAAGAGCTCGAACGGGCCTTCCAGGATCTAAAGGACCTTGATTGTGCTTATTCCCTTCCCGGCGTTGCGCGCTTCAGGGTGAATATCTGCAGGCAGAGGGGCTCTTTTTCCGTAGTTCTCCGGGTTGTTCCTTTCATAATTCCTTCGATTGAATCAATGGGTCTGCCTGAGACAATAAGAGATATAGCCCTTGATGAACGGGGTCTGGTGCTGGTAACCGGTATTACCGGAAGCGGCAAGTCTACAACCCTTGCTGCGATGATCAATCTTATAAATCAGGTTAAGCCCTGTAAGATTGTTACGATTGAAGACCCTATTGAATTTCTCCATAAGGAAAATAAGGCGTCGATTAT
>JBBIUL010000194.1:0-4302 GCA_037440265.1 Nitrospira sp.
GCGGCATCAGATATATCTGCTGCCGGTTCACTGTCTTTATGTTATAGGCCATCTCTTCCCCTTTTGTCTTTTTGATGGCCTCTATTTTATCATATCCCTATGAATGAGAGGTTTGTGCAACAGGCTCTGAATCCGAAATAATTGATGAATAAAGTGGCCTAAAAGTAAAAGTGGGTTCCTATGCCAAGGTATTCAATCTCGCGGCTGTAAAACTGGCCGTGGGGAGAATGGCCCTTGAAGTATTCCAGCATAAACTGCATCCTGCGTCCGAGTTTCCTCTCACTCTCGAGCTGGAAACCCATGCGCACTGACACATCAGGGTGCCAGTTGTTCTCCTCCCAGTTTTTGAAATCCGCTCCTGCTACCGGCCTCAGGACTTCCAGAAACGTCTTCCTGGTTTTAAGCTCAATGCCGTAGTGTAATGACCATGGCTTAAGCTCGGAGGGCTCCCTGTGGAAAATATTGCCTCCCCCAACATAAAGCCTGAGCCAATCCGAGAGATCATAGGAAAACTTTGCATCTATGCTTTCGTAGCTGAGGTTCACCCGTTCCACGGTATTCCGGAGCAGAAACTCGTCGCCAAGATGGGAGCTCTGATGGAATATCCGTACGACCCCGGAAAAAGGCCCCTTCTGAAAGCTGAGCGGAAAACCTACCCAGTAATCAGCGTTTATCAGGTCCATCGAGGCAGCATCAAGATCAAAAACAGCAAACACGCCTGCCTGTATGTCCAGCTGCCACCGCCAGCCTCCTGAGGTCTCCCCTCGCAGAAGGGCAATGCTCTCTCCAAAACTGGTTGCGCCGGCATTTTTCAGCTCGGTGTTATCAAGATAATAATGGTATGCGACCGAGAAATGAGGCCACCGGGGATCGGCAATCAGGGGTTGAAACAGCCTGCCCCTCGGGAGGATATCAGAGTCAGACCGGTGCTCCACCGGCTTTGTCTTGTCAGCATTGCCTGCATCAGACACCGTCAGCCTTTCCGCGGATGCAGGATCGGGAATATTCTTCTGGCCTGAGCTGAAAATGTGTACCTCTTTTACATCTTTTATGGCAGAAAGGGTCTCAATCACCCGCCTCATATCCAGTCCTGCGAGACGGTCTGCCGGGATCCTGACGACCCCCTCACTGACCTCCACCGGAATCTGACGCAGATTAAATTCCCGTTCAAGCACGGCCGTTATATATCCGGCCATAAACCTGTCGTCTGCTGTTAAAGCAAACGCAGCACTCAGGAGCCCAAAAACCAGAAAAACAACGGAGAGGCAGTGCACGAAGACCGCTTTACGCAGTGTCTGCCATTCACAGGTGATATTCGTTCTGGAGAACAACCTCTTCAAGGATCACCGCCTGTAGTATCAGTTCTGCAGTACAATTTTTTTCTCCCTTATAACAAACTGTCGGTCGGACAGCCTTTTTGCCTGAGCAGGATCATGGGTGGTCATGATGACCGCAGGATTTCCCTGTTCTTTCATTCCAATAATTATCTCCTCGATGATCCGGCTGTTTTTCTCATCCACAGAGGCAGTAGGTTCATCAAGAAAAAGCAGATCCGGCTCTATTGCCATTGCCCGTGCAATGCACAGCCGCTGTGCCTCACCTGATGAAAGGGCAAGGGCATTCTGTTCCTTTTTTTCCATAAGCCCGAAGGTCTCCAGATACCGAGCTGTCCGTTTCCGGATTTCGTCTTTCGCTACCCCCCTGATCTTCAGTCCATAGGAGATATTATCAAAGACTGTTGCGTTGAATATACCTCCTTTTGGCAAAACAAGGGTTATCCTTCGTTTCAGCGTTATATCTTTGGCTGATTCCCTGTCTCCGTCAAAAAACTTTACTGAACCGCTGTCCGGTTCTTCAAGAAGTGCACATAATCTCAGGAAGGTCGATTTCCCGCTGCCATTGGGGCCCATGAGGGAAAAGACCCTGGCATGTTCAAATGTCAGGGAAAATCCGCTGAAAACCTCATTCCCGTTGTATGTCTTTCTGATATCCTCAACAGTCAGCACAAGGCTCATCCTCTTGCCATAACCAGGCCTTTCCGCTGCACGACATGAAGCATGGAATTTACAGCAAGCGAAACAGAGAGGAGCACAATGCCCAGGGCAATCGCAAGTTCAAAATTGCCCTTGTCCGTTTCAAGGGCGATAGTCGTTGTCATGACCCTCGTGTAGCCTGCAATGTTTCCCCCGACTATCAAAATAGCACCCACTTCAGCGATAAGCCTGCCGAAGGCAGCGATTATCCCTGACATGATACCGTATCTTGCCTCCCTGACAATTGCCGTTGATACCTGATAAGGCGTAGCCCCGAGCGTCTGAGCCGCATGGCCGATAGCCCGGTCAACATTCACGACAGCGGCATGGCAGAGAGATACGACTATTGGAAAGGCAAGGATGCTCTGTGCAATCACCATTGCTGAAGGGGTATACAGAAGTCCCATAAACCCGAGCGGGCCGCTCCTTGACAGCATAAGATACACAAAAAGCCCGACTGCCACCGGCGGCAGCCCCATAAACGTGTTCATAATGCTTATGAAAAGCCCTTTCAGGGGGAGCCTCCGGATGCCCAGAAAGGTCCCGAGGGGGAGTCCTGCAAGGACTGAAATGACAAGTGCTGCGCAGGAAACCTTCAAGGACAAAAAGATTATCTGCAGCAGTTCCCTGTCAAAGGAAACTATCAGGGAAAATGCCCTGAGAAAACCGTCAAAAACTATATCCATATGGACCTGTCCTGACCATGCATACAAAATAGTGTATCGACCCGGGTGTACGCCGCACAGCAGCATCTTGGTTCATTTTCATAAAGAAGATTTCTCAGCATTCGGAATAAACAATTGATTTCCGTGCCGGTCTCTGAACGACCCTATGGCCTTCTGTCCTTCATCTGATATAAGCCACCTGATAAATTCCATTGTCGGCACGTATTTTACATGTTTATGCTTCCCGGGGTTTACTGCCATGACCCCGTACTGGTTGAAGAGTACTGGATCTCCCTCAAAAACGATTGTCATTTCCAGCCTGTCTTTATCACGGGTTGCCAGCCATGTCCCCCTGTCTGTCAGCGTATATGCCCGTTTCTCGTTCGCTATCCGCTGGGTCTTCTCCATGCCCTGGCCTCCCTCGAGATACCAGTTTTCTCCCTTTGGTGCGATGCCGGTTTTCTGCCAGATGAAAAGCTCTTTTGTATGGGTGCCTGAATTGTCCCCCCGTGAGACAAACAGCGCCTTGCCGTCAGCTATTTTTCTGAAGGCCTCTGCTGCTGATTTTGATCCCCTTATCTTTACAGGATCTTCAGCTGGTCCGATAACTACAAAGTCGTTATACATGACATCGTAGCGATTCACAAAATGCCCCTCCTGTACTGCTGCCAGTTCCTGCTCTTTTGCATGCACGAGCAGCACATCGGCATCGCCCCGCTTCCCCATCTCGATAGCTGCTCCGGTGCCGCGTGCCACAACCTTGATCCTGATCCCGGTCTTCTTTTCAAAAACCGGCAGGATATGAGAAAAAAGGCCGGAGTTCTCAGTGCTCGTGGTAGAGGCACAGATAATCTCCTCACCTCCAAAAACAGGTGCGGCCATGCACACCAGTACGGCAAATACCAAAACAGATCTCAGAATGCTCATTTTCTTCTTCTTAGTAGCAGATATCGCAGCACGTTTCATAACCGCAGCCTCCTGGAGCCTTTGAACCCGGAAAGACAACCAGAGATTATCCTGAAACATTCCCGGTACTCCCTGATGCTTGCACCGTACGGGTCAAATATGTATGTCAGCGGGTTTTCTTTGCCGGAGAATTCCGCCAGATTAAAGACGTTGCCGTCAGCTGAACGGTTCATTGCAAGGACCCATTCAACATGCAACGGCTCCATGCATAAAATAACAGTGCTCTCATGAATCAGATCCCTTGTCAGCACCCTCGCCCTGTGTCCAGACAAATCTATCCCTTGCTCAGACGCTGCAATCATTGCAAACTCTGTTGCAGAATTTCCTTCGACCGCATGGGTGCCTGCCGAGGATATGTTTACCGCAGGATGATCCCGGAACATGGCCTGAAGAATGCCCTCAGCCATCGGGCTCCGGCATATATTACCGGTACAGACAGTCAGAATATTTATTGTTTTCCCCCTTGGACAATATGTACCTTGTTGAGACGCTATAAGGCCGGCAGGCGGAGATTCCGACACACTACAGTTCTATGTAATTTGTGAGCGCTGCATCAGACTGTCTTCTTCTGAATCCGCTGTTTTTGCCGCCCATTCCCCGGACAGGATCAGTTCCGACTACAACCCATTTTTTCTCTG
>JBBIUL010000195.1:0-4269 GCA_037440265.1 Nitrospira sp.
CTTTTCTCTTCATAACTATGATACAACCTCTTTGTTACAATACTGTTACAAACACATGAATTTTTTATTTCAGCAGGATCTTCGTCAATAATTCGGATAGAATAAGACCTTCCAGATCAAACTTTTATAATGTAATTTTATCTGTAATAGTGAAAGGAGCTGTGACGAATAAAAACAATATCGACTCCTTTGAATCTTAGGTTTTAATACTTGTAAGTAGGAAGTGTAAGCGTGCTCTTGCATGCAATAATCATCAAAATAAGAGGTGCCGTCTTAATCATTATGTCGGTTTTTTGTGTTTATGAGACATCGCTCCTTTCAATACGATGTAATCTTATCGTTGAGAGAGATGAAACAGCTGCAGGTTGACAAACAGAATGCCTACCCTGAAAGTCAACTCGATTCGGTCATTGAAGCAGTTTTTGACTGATGCTGATGAATATCTAAGAGGCAGAATCCATGAAAATTCTTATTATGGTCCCCTTGCCTTCAGTGCTCTCTATCTTCATCTCCCAATGGTGTGCCTTTACCAGGTGCTTCACAATCGAAAGACCCAGGCCCGTGCCGCCAAGCTTCCTGGACCTTGCAGGGTCGACGCGGTAGAACCGCTCCCCTAAACGCTGAATATGCTTTTTTGCTATGCCAACGCCGGTGTCCTGCACAAAAAGGAATGGCCGTTCACCGTTTTCAACTCCGAACGTAACAGCACCGGATTCGGTGAACTTTATCGCATTTTCGATGAGGTTTGAGAATATCTGTATCAGCCTGTCACGGTCCGCAGAGACAGTCGTATGATCAGGATGGGTTGAATAACTCATGTCCAGGTTCTTTGCCCCGGCTCTGTCCCGAAAAACAGTCATCAGGTGCTCCGCAATGTCCTGCATGACAACCTGGTTTTTTTCAACACGTATGACTCCCAATTCTATTTTCGATATGGTCATGAGATCATCCACAAGTCTGTTTATGCGTTCGCTGTTGGATTTTATGGTCCGGAGAAACTTCATTGCGTTCTCACGGTCATCAATTGCGCCGTCCAGCAAAGTGTCGGCAAAACCTGTGATTGACGTTATTGGTGTTTTTATCTCGTGGGAAACGTTTGCTACAAAATCCTTGCGGACCTGTTCAAGCTTCTTGATCTGGGTGATATTGTGAAAGATTGCAATATAACCGGAAAGTTCCGTTTCACGGTAAAAGACCGGTGAAACCCGCACCAAAAGGTGTTTCTCTTCGGGATCGTCAATAACAATTTCAGCAGAACCCGACTCAAGGCTTTGATGAACAGCATTCATGAGACTTGAGAACTCGTAATTCCTCACAATCTCGATATAAGGTCTGCCTGAAAAAACTTCCTCGCTGAAGATTTCACGTGTAGCAGTACTTGCGTGAAGCACAACCCCTTTTGCATCAATAATCAAAAGGGCATCGGGGACGCTCTTAAGGATCACCTTTAGCCGTTTCTTCTCTTCCTCTCCGGTCTCGATAATCTTCTTCAGCTCAAGCGACATGTTGTTGAGGTTTCGGGCAATTTCGTCGAATTCACCGCCTCCCCTCAGAAAAAGCCTTCCCTCAAGCCTCCCGGACGCAATCGAACGGGAAAACTCATTAATCTGCAGGATGAGCCTTCGTATATGTTCAATCTGCCACATTGCTATCAGGACAGTGAGCAGAAGAACCAGGCTGACGACAAGAATAATCTTGTTCCTGAGTGTGCTTGCAGAGGAGTACACGTCCTGCACGGGAATTGACAGTCGTATAAACCCTGTCACCTTCCCGTCAGAAACAACCTTTCTCGCTGCATAAAGCAGATCCTGCCCTACGGTATCACTATGACGCACTGCCCATCCGGTGCCGGACAAGAGCGACTGCTGGATCTCAGTCCGGTCAGTATGATTATCCATGGTATTGGGGTCACGCAGAGAATCACAGACAACGGTCCCATTCCCCATTATCAAAGTAACCCGAACCCCTGACTTCTGCATTAATCTGTCGCAGGAATCAGCCTTGTAATTTGCTGCAGAACCCATTATCTCTTCGATGAGACCTGCCTGAGAAAGAAGATTATCCCTCAACAGCCTGATATGGTCTTCACGGACCACATGGGTAACATAAAATTCAATCACACCAATTGAGAGAACAAAAACAAGAAGTGATAATATAAATATTTTTCTGAAAACCCTTCTTCTTTTCACGTATCCTCTCCGAAATAATACCCTACACCCCTTCGTGTCTTTATGTAACCCGGGCTCGAAGGATCGTCTTCTATCTGTGCCCTGAGTCTCCGGATATGAACATCCACTGTCCTTGGCTCAACATAAGTCTCATCTTTCCAGACTGCATCGAGAAGCTGTTGTCTGCTAAAAACCCGGCCGCTCCTCTGAGCAAGATAGAGCAGCAGTCTGAAGTCTGTTGCACTCAGTGATATCGGCTTCCCTTTTTTTGTGACCGAATAGGTCCCGGGGCTAATAACAAGACCTCCAAATCCCAATGTTTTCTCCAGTTCAGGCTTCTCTGCTGTTCTCCTGAGCACTGCTTTCACCCGGGCAACAAGCTCCCGTGGGCTAAACGGTTTTGATATATAGTCGTCTGCCCCGGTTTCAAGCCCCATTACCCTGTCAATTTCGTCGCCTTTTGCCGTGAGCATAATCACCGGAAGATGCTCAGTCAGGGGATCCCGTCTCAGTATGCGGCAAAGCTCCATCCCCTGTATGCCCGGGAGCATAAGATCCAGGATAACCAGGTGGTATTTCCCTTTTCTGATCTTTTCAAGTGCCTCTTCACCATTTCCGGCTGAGAAGACCTCAAAGCCCTCCTTCCCGAGGTTATAGGAAACAAGCTCTGCAATGTCATGCTCATCGTCTACAATCAGAATTTTTTTGCGGTTCATAGTATATCTATAGCACCAGCAGAGTGAAAGTGCAATTCAGCCATTTATCAAGTTGTGCAAAGGGGTTAGTTCATGTGTAAGCAAAGAATATGGTTTCAGGATATCTCTCAAATCTCACTCAAGGCACTACACAAACCACCCCAGATCAGCGAATGGATTTCTCCAGGATTTCCTGAGGTATCCCTTTATGTATCTTAACGCTTCCGATCTTCTCAGGGAGTATGAATTTCATCTCTCCTGCAACCGCTTTCTTGTCAATCTGCATTGCTGAAATAACCGCGGCACTGTCAAGACCATCCGGCATCTCTGCCGGCAGGCCATAAGCAACAAGCAGGGATTTGATTCTCTTAACATGTACAGATGTTATAAAGCCGAGCATGTTCGACAGCTTTGCCTCGATATGCATACCTATTGCCACCGCTTCACCATGGAGGTAGTTTTTATATCCGGTTACGGTCTCAAGCGCATGCCCTATGGTATGTCCGTAATTCAGCACGGCCCGGAGTCCGGATTCCCGCTCGTCCTTGGAAACGACCTCGGACTTTATCTCGCAGGAACGCTTGATGATGTAGGTAAGGGCATTCTTATCAAGCGCAAGTACGATATCCCTGTTCGCCTCGAGAAATTCAAAAAGGTCTTCATCCCAGATTATGCCGTACTTGATCACTTCAGCTAAGCCTGCAAGCACCTCCCGCCTGGGGAGCGTCTGCAGCGTATCAGTATCAATCCAGACAAGCCGCGGCTGCCAGAATGTCCCGATCATATTTTTCCCGAGCGGATGGTTGACGCCTGTTTTTCCCCCCACTGAGCTGTCTACCTGCGAAAGCAGGGTGGTAGGGATCTGAACAAAGTCTATCCCCCGCATATATGTTGACGCAGCAAAGCCGGTGATGTCGCCTACAACACCTCCGCCGAGAGCTACGAGCACGGATTTCCTGTCAAACCTGGCCTTCAGCATTTCGTCATAAATCTTCTGTGTCCATTCAAGATTTTTGTACTCTTCGCCGTCAGGGACAATGATCTCGGTCAGTTCAAAGCCCGTATCTGCCAATGATTGAGCTACCCGTTGCCCGTAAAAACCATATACCGTGGGATTGCTGACAACAGCTATCTTTTTGCTGAATTCAAATTTTGTGAGGGTTTTGCCGATCTCATCAAGAATCCTGCTGTCAATAACAATGTTGTAACTGCGTTCCCCAAGTTCCAGCCTTATTTTCTGCATTTCATCTCCTCTGCAATTTCTGCTGCAAGCTGCAAGGGTGTTTTCTGCTCGGTATCGATCATAATTCCTGCCTGTTCATAAAAAGGCCTTCTGTAGTCCAGCAGTTCCCTGATCCTGCCCATAGGGTCTTCAACGTTCAGGAGCGGCCGGTCGCCGCTCCTGC
>JBBIUL010000196.1:0-4217 GCA_037440265.1 Nitrospira sp.
GGGCATCATGAGTCTTGGGAAAAAATACACAAATGAAAGACTTGAGGCAGCAGCCCTTCGCGCCCTGCTCATCAGATCATACTCCTACCGGAGCATCAAGGCCATCCTTGAGAGCGGCATGGACAAGGTCGCGCTACAGGCAAAGGGGGTGATTCCCCCTATCGAACACGACAATATCAGGGGTGGGCATTACTTTCAGTGAGAAAATGGCTTCGTCATTTGCCACAGAATCTGCGAACAGATAATCACAAGGGGTATAGCATCCCCCAAAAAAGGAGGAATGGTTGAACAATCAGACAATGGAGAAACTCTATCAGATGCGGCTTCACACCATGGCAGCAGCTTTCAGGGAACAACTGGAGCAGCCTGCTATGGGCGCATTGTGTTTTGAGGAGCGCTTTGCTATGATCGTTGACCGTGAGGCAACTCACCGGGACAACAGAAAGCTTCAAAGAAGACTAAAAGCTGCCAGACTGAAAATGAAGGCCACAGTTGAGGACATAGACTATCGGCATCCCAGAGGGCTCGAAAAAAGCGTTATGCGCTCCCTCATTAACTGCCAGTGGATAAAGTCTCATCAGAATGTGATCATTACCGGCCCTACCGGAAGCGGCAAGACCTACATATCTGAGGCCCTGGCCGATAAGGCCTGCAGAGAAGGCTTTACCGCTGTCTGCTATCGCATGCCGCGACTGGCCAGAGAACTCGAGATTGCCAGAGGCGACGGAAGTTACATCAAGCTCCTTGCCCGACTGGCTAAAATCGACCTGCTGGTAATCGATGACTGGATGGACCCTCTTACCGACTCAGAAAGAAGGGACCTCAGGGAGATTATGGAGGACCGGCATGACCTGAAATCCATGATTATCACAAGCCAGTATCCGGTATCAAAATGGCATGAGCTGATCGGCGAGCCCACCAACGCCGATGCCATCCTTGACCGGATTGTCCACAACGCTCACAGGATTAACTTGAAAGGTGAGTCCCTGAGAAAAACCAGGTCTACCTTGACGGCAGGTCTACAGTAAAAGTATGATCTTTATGTCCAGCTTCGCTATGGGTTAACAGAGGGGTTCGGCATCACTGGAACAGGGGTTCGACTTCACTGGAATAGGCATTCGATTGATTGTCTTCTGCGTCAAAACGCCGGCTGAAAGCAAGGAATGTATCAGAACACGAAATCTGCTCCCGACAGATTTAAAAAATAGCCGCTAAGACTCTCTTTCCTGCCTGCCTTACGGCTGGAGCGACACCGCCACCAGTGCTGACCAGTTGCTGGTTGTGCCGGTCCAGGTCACAGCCGTTGTCGAGGCATAGCTTCCGGCAGAGGTGTGTTTTGCAGACAAGAAGGAATTGCTCGTATGTCCGTTTGTTGTTACCTTTGTGCCCGCCGTAAATCCGCTCAGCGTTCCGGTCGCATTCGAACCGCCATTGCCAGCAACGACCGTCGTCATGCCGTTGTTGACGTAGTTGATGGCGCTGCCGAAGGTCACGGTGGTTGAGCCTGTGCTTAACGCAGCAGAACTCGCTATGGGTGTTGTCTGGTTCACGCCGGTGTACGAGGCCCATTTCACGTGCAGGCCGGTTGCATTGCCTGTGGCGCCGCTGAAGGTAACTGTCAGGGCCTTTGCTCCGCTGCCTATCTGCGCATCTGTGAGATATCCCATCCATGCGATCTCGCGCCGGGTGTTTGCGGTGATCCTTATCTGGGTCAGTGCAGTGCCGCCGAGGGCTGCGCTGATCGTCGGGTTTGATGCTGTTCCGACCTCCATCACCACTGCCACAAGCAGGAGGCGGTTTGTCCCGCTTCCAACTGTTATGGTGCCCACTGCAAGGTTCGTTCTGCTGGTGCTTTTTGGCGCTCCGGAGTACACGTTTGTCCAGGCATTCAGGACCGCTACTGAAGGGGTTGCCACAAAGCTTGCGCTTACCGTGCAGTTGGCCGTGATCGGCCCGGTTGTGTAGGTGTTTCCGCTCAGGCTTCCCCCGCAGCCGCTTACGGTGCCTATGGAATAACCGGTGTTAGGCGTGATGGTGAAGGATGTTGTTGCGTTATGATTTACTGCCTGAGGTGTGTTCGGTGATATGCTTCCGTTTGCCCCTGCTGATGGCGTAACCGTGTAGGTATTGACTGTAAAGCTTGCGGTGCAGGCCTTCGGTCTGTCCATCAGAACATTTGCAGATGCTGATGCGCCTGTGCAGTCTCCTGACTAGCCGGTGAAGGAGCTCCCTGCATCAGCCGCTGCATTGAGGCTGACCACGGTTGAGGCATTGTATGATGCGCTGCATGATGTGCCGCAGAAGATGGAAGGGGTCGCAGGTGCTGTGCTCGCCACTGTGCCGCTGCCTGTACCGGTCTTTGAGATGCTCAGCAGAAAACGGCTTGCGCTGTTTACCTGCTTCCTGAGGAGCCGGCCGTTTTCGTCATAGATGTAGTCTATGATCATGCCGCCTGCGTCTTCTTCGCGGATCAGGCGGTTTCCGTCGTCATAGGTGTAGGTCACGGCAAAGGACGAGGAGGCTGACCAGAAGAGCGCCAGAAGCATAAGAATTGCGATGCCTGTTTCTCTCGTAGCCTTTATGATCGTCCGACTCATCTGTCCCCCCTCATTAATCAAAGTAAAATGTGTAGACTTGATCCTTGTGTTCCCTCTTCAGTTTGCATTCCATCCCCCTTGAAAATTCCCGGCGGGCGACAAGGCCAGTCTTCGTCTTTGTTACTTGTTTTGCATTTTTCTTTGCTTATCATATTAGTCTTTGTTTTTTACCCGTTACTCGTTACTGTTTTTAATTAGCCTTTACTCGTAACTCGTTACTCATAACTCGTCACTGCCGCTTTGCGGCAAGAAAGACGGCCGGGGTCCGGGGCAGCGCCCTGCATTATCTTTATTGATCTCCTTTCAGCTCTCACTCTATTGATCTATATCTTCATCAATTTACTTGGTTTTTAAGGGAGTAGACCTGATCCTGTAATTTCTACTTTTTTCTTATCCCGTTTTCTTCCTAGTGATGCGCCAAAATATCCAAACAAATAACAAAGCGCAAATTGAACGATAACGATAATAACCTTTTGCTGTAAGCCTAAAGCCTTGGCATGAGGGAACCGCACGACAGGATTATTTACAAGGAAACTTAGACCCACTAAAAGTCCAAGAGGGATAAATGCCCGACTAAGGAAGCCACCAAGAAGCCCTGTAATAGCAAAGACGATGGCACTTACGGCAAAGGTGACAGCGAACCAGTTGATAGTCGTGAGTTTTTTCTTGACCTCATTTTGAATTTCCCTCTTAACATCAGGAGGTAATTTATCATACCAGTCCTCAGCAGGCTGTTTAGGCGTTTCGATTCCTTTTTCTTTCAGGATGCGCGATACTTCTGCTTGGGTTCCTTTGTTAGCTCCCATGCTTGCACCAAGCAGCACGCCTCCCGTAATCCCCCACGTTGCTTCTATCAGCAACACCAAGAAAATAAAACTAACTGAATAGAATAGAGCAATTCCTTTAAGCGATCTGCTATTCATGCTGCTTTCCTATTCACATTTCTTAGGGCAAACAAGCTCGGCAGCCGCTGTACAGGTTGCTTGACATGTTGCCATATTACCGCCAAGGCGTTTACACAAAAGATTACACACTGCTTTGATACCCATCTTGCATACCCAGGGGGGAATTTCTATTGGCGGATCCTGAAAATGGCATGATTGGCTTGCGGCGTCTCTATTCGGATGCTCATGATCATTTATGCAACTCGTATGGAAATAACAGCCGTGTATTTGATCACAAACCCAGTGAAGACCAGTAGGATCTTTCCTATTCACCGGATCATTTCCGACATACGCATAGAAATTCACATCACCGCCTGCAAGTCCGATCGGGTCTTCGCTTATAAACCGCTGAAGCGCAGGTGAATAATACCTCGCCCGGTAGTAGTATAACCCCCCTTCGACTCCGCTCATGACAGGCTGGTCATTCTCACGTCCCGTGTACTGAAACGGATTGTCAGACACCTCACCGCTGACCGTCGTATTCCCAAACGGATCATAAGTGTAAGTCGTCTTCACAACTCCTGTCTCGTCTGTCAATTGAACCACACTCCCTAATGCATCCTGTTTGTAAAACCGTGAGGAGTTAGGAGTGAAGCGAGCTAACGGCTCATCTATGTTCATCGTCCTCACATAATCCGCTGTAACAACTCCGTTCTGTTTCTCCTGTATTATATCC
>JBBIUL010000197.1:0-4204 GCA_037440265.1 Nitrospira sp.
AGGAGCCTTCCGGCATCCTGCTCAAAGAGCCCGAGCTTGTATGCCAGCCGTTCTGAGATGAGCATGCCCGGGGATCCGGTGTCAAGGGCCATTCTTGCGGTGACTGATCCATTGAAAGTGACAGGGATGATAATCCTCCTCGATGATCCTTCCAGTGGTATATATGCCAGTTCATATTTTTTGAGTTCCTGCGCTTCAATGCGGTCAGCAGGTGCGGGGGCTTTTATACTGGATGCAGGAGCAACGGCTGCGGGTTTCCCGGGATTGATTTTGTTGTCTGAAGGTTTTTTATACCGCTCAAGGTCTTCCTCTGTGAAAACCCGGGGACTTTCAGCAAAGACCTTCTTCGGATCTGACATATTACTGCCGAAGAGCAGCATTGAAAAAACAAGCAGAAAAATATGCGGCCTCAGATGCGGAAGAAAATGTTCCATATGTCCACTATTATAGTCTAATGCCCTGAATTAGAAAACAGCTTTCTCTCTGAATTCAGATCGGCAGCAGACCCTCAGTTTTGTTGACACGGACAGAGAAAGACGAATATACTAATACCATTCAGGAATGTTTAGCAATCCCTCAGAGGGTTTGATGAAACTCTGAGGGATTTTTCATTTCTGGCAGTATACACAAAATAAATCTGGTGAATCAGAGAAAAGGACGTTGGACGGTATGAAACAGAACAACTTGCGGAATATTGCGATCATTGCCCATGTTGACCATGGGAAGACCACCCTTGTGGACGGGATGCTGAGGCAGGCCGGTATTTTCAGGTCAAACGAAAAAGTGCAGGAGCGCGTTATGGACAATATCGACCTCGAACGGGAGCGCGGCATAACCATTATGGCCAAGAATACCGCTGTCCAGTATAACGGCATAAAGATAAATATCGTTGACACGCCCGGCCATGCCGACTTTGGCGGAGAGGTGGAGCGGACCCTGAAGATGGTTGACGGGGTCCTTCTGCTCGTTGATGCCTCAGAAGGCCCTCTCCCCCAGACGAGGTTTGTCCTGAAAAAGGCGCTTGAACTGAAACTCCAGCCTGTCCTGGTGATCAACAAGATCGACCGGACTGATGCGAGGATTCAGGAGGTCCTGAACGAGGTCTATGACCTGTTCATAGACCTCGACGCAACAGAAGAGCAGCTCGAATTCCCTGTCCTTTATGCGAATGCCAAGAAAGGGGTTGCAAAGCTCAGCCTTGAGCACGACTCAGCCAATCTCAAACCGCTGTTTGACACCATCATAGAAAAAATCCCCGCGCCTGCCGGTGACACAGCAGGCATCCTGCAACTGCTCGTCACCAACATCGACTATGACGACTACATCGGCAGACTCGGGATCGGACGCGTATTTTCGGGTGCGGTAAGGGTGGGCGACCAGGTTGCGATGGTCAAGGCTGCAGATGAGCTTGCAAAGACAAAGGTGACCTCGATCTATACCTTTGAAGGGCTTCAGCGGATTGCTTCAGGCGAGGCAGCTGCCGGAGATATCGTTGCCCTTGCCGGCATCGAGGGCATCAGCATCGGAGATACGATCACCTCTGTTGAAACCCCGAAGCCTCTGCCGAGGATCACGGTCGATGAGCCGACCATATCAATGGTCTTCTCCGTTAACACCTCGCCGTTTGCAGGAAAGGAAGGGAAATATGTTACATCTCGGAACCTCAGGGAGCGGCTTGAAAAAGAACTGCTCTACAACGTCTCGATAAAAGTTGACTTCAACGGGACCGATTCCTTCAAGGTTATGGGACGGGGGGAACTCCAGCTTGCTATCCTGATAGAGATGATGCGCAGGGAGGGATACGAGCTGTCGATATCCATGCCTGAGACCATCACAAAAACCATTAACGGCACTGTGCATGAACCGATGGAGATACTCGTGATAGACGTACCTGAAGAATATGTGGGCGTCGTTGCCCAACAGATTGGGATGCGGAGGGGAAGGATGCAGAAGATGCAGAACAACGGGTTCGGCCGTGTGAGGCTTGAATTCAGGATCCCCTCGAGGGGGCTGATTGGGTTCAGGTCACAGTTCCTTACTGACACCCGAGGCACAGGGCTCCTCAATCATCTCTTCGACGGCTATGAACCGCTCCACGGGCAGATATCGAAGCGGCAGACCGGCGCGCTCGTCTCCGACAGGGCCGGCAAGACCACCATGTATGCGCTCTTCCATCTCCAGCCGAGGGGAACCCTCTTTGTGAGAGAGAACACCGCAGTCTATGAAGGCATGGTGATCGGGGAGAACTCCAGGGACAATGATCTGGACGTTAATGTTACAAAGGAAAAAAAGCTCACGAACATACGCGCTGCAAATGCAGACGAGGCGCTGCAGCTTATCCCGCCGAGGCTTATGAACCTCGAACAGGCCATCGAGTTCATCAGGGAAGATGAACTTGTCGAAGTCACCCCTGAATCCATCAGGCTCAGGAAAAAGATACTCGAATCGAACAAAAGGCCCAAGACAAAAAAAGACTGAAGCAGTCCCTACGTGCTGTTGTTGACTTACACCCGCCTGAATAGCTAAGGTAAATGAATGAAGCTTGTGCTTTTCGATATTGACGGGACGCTTATAGACTCCGGCGGGGCAGGGTCGCAGGCTTTGAACAGTGCCTTCCATGAGATGTTTTCAGTTCAGGATGCATTCATGGGCATCAGCATGGCAGGAAAAACAGACCTTCAGATATTCCGGGAGGGACTTGAAGCGCACGGCATCTCAGTTCCTGACGACAGTGTCCCGGCATTTTTCAGAACGTATCTCTCCCATCTGCAGGCCATGATGAGCACCAGCAGCGGACATGTAAAGGCAGGGGTAACAGAGGCGCTGAGGCGGCTGGAGCAGGAAAAGGAGTTTATTCTCGGGCTCCTGACCGGGAACCTCGAAGAAGGAGCAAGGATAAAACTCTCTTTTTTCGGCCTTGATTCGTATTTCAGCATCGGGGCATTCGGCAGTGACAGCCATGACAGAAACCTCCTTCTTCCGATCGCAACCGACAAATTATACAAACAGAACAGGATAAGAATAGCCTTCAGCGACTGTGTCGTCATCGGCGATACCCCCCGGGACATTGAGTGTTCGATGCCTTACGGGGCTTACTCAATAGCTGTTGCTACCGGGCCTTACTCTTTTGAAGCACTGTCGGATGCAGGTGCAGATTTGGTGCTCACTG
Organism: Nitrospira sp.; assembly: GCA_037440265.1. Lineage (GTDB taxonomy): Bacteria > Nitrospirota > Thermodesulfovibrionia > Thermodesulfovibrionales > UBA6898 > JBBIUL01. The sequence goes on from JBBIUL010000197.1 coordinate 3,170, forward strand.
ACCTTTCTGACACGGAAAGGCTGATGTCTGTCCTGCGGAATGGCAACGGGAGCAGGGTTTCGTATTAATGACCGGTGCTGCGCATGCCTGCGGGATAATGTTATTTGACTAAAATACTACTGCCTTTCAGGAGGTAATGCATGGCAAAAATACTTGATGGAAAAAAACTTGCTGAACAGATAAGGTCAGACGTACGCAAGGAAGTCGAGACCCTCAATAAATTCGGGATTGATGTTGGACTTGGCCTCCTGATGGTAGGCAAAAACCCTGCATCCCTTCAGTATTTCCAGACAACGCTCAGCACCTGCAAGAAGGTGGGAATAACTGCCTATGAGTTTACGCTTCCTGAGACCGTCTCACTAAATGAAATTCTGAATGTGGTGAATTCAATCAATATCGATGAGCGGATCAACGGGCTTCTTATCCTGCTTCCGCTTCCCGGTCATATCAATGCGCGGAGGGTCATCAATATGATTGTGCCAGAGAAAGACGTTGACGGCCTCGGGGCGATATCGGTAGGACGGCTTGCTGCAGACGAATCCACCTTCCAGCTCTTCATGCACAGCGGCAACGAACAATTCAATCAGTTCAGGCTGATGCCGTCGGTATCGAGTTTTCTGCCCTGTACGCCTTTCGGCGTTATCCGTCTTCTTGAGCATCATAAGGTTAAGATCAAAGGGCAGCATACGGTAGTTATCGGCAAGAGCCTTGCGGTAGGCAAGCCGCTCTCAATGATGTTCCTTGCAAAAGAATCAACGGTCACGGTCTGTCACCGGGAAACACAGGATCTCGGCAGCATCACACGGCAGGCCGACATCCTCTGTTCTGCAACCGGCAAAGCAGGGCTTATCAAAGGCGACATGATAAAAAAAGGCGCTGTGGTTGTCGACATTGGAATCAACATGCTCAAGGACGGGACGATTACCGGAGATGTTGATTTCAAGTCAGTGTCAAAAAAGGCATCGCTGATTACCCCGGTGCCCGGCGGGGTCGGCCCGGTAACCATCGCCATGCTCCTTGAGAATACCGTCAGGT
>JBBIUL010000198.1:0-4201 GCA_037440265.1 Nitrospira sp.
GCAATAACCGCAACAAGTTTCTTTTTCATCGTATACCCACCGCCTTTTCAAGACTTGCAACCGCGACCTTATAATCATAGAGCGCTTCTGTATAGCTGTTCCGGGCATTGGTATAGGCAACCTGGGCATCGGTGATCTCAAGCGGGCTGCCGACTCCTGCGGCATATCTGCCATTGGCAAGTTCAAGGTTTTCTGAAGCCTGTTTCACCGTCAGTTCGGCAGCAGGGACCCTCTCCCCTGCCTCTTTCAGGCTGAGGTATGCCTGCTGCACCTCAAGGAAAATGCCCTGCCTGAGCGCCTCTTCATTGGCCTCCGCAATCTTAAGGGTTGCCCTTGCCTCATCAACCTGATGTTTTGTCAGAAATCCGCTGAAGACAGGGAACGTGAGCGTTGCCCCGGCATTCCATCCGTCCTCGAGGGGAAATTTCTCTCCGGTCCAGTTATAGGCCGCAGTGCCCGAAAGAAAAGGATAGAATCCCTTCCCGGCCAGTTCAACAGATTCTTCAGAGGCAGTTTTCCTTGCCGTCGCTGCCCTGAGATCAGGCCGGTTGCCATATGCCAGTGAAAGGGCCCCTTCGAAACTCACTTCGAAGATCTGAAACGAAAGGTTGTCCTGTATGCTGTATTCCGGGGCATCAGGGACGCCCATTGCATTATTCAGCCGTGCGACTGCTGTGCGAACGGCATTTTCAGCCCTGATACGCCCGAGCCTGGCATTGCTCAGATCAACCTCTGCCTTGGTCACTTCAAATTTGGGCCTGGTCCCAACCTCATAAAACCCTTTTGCCTGCCTGAGGCGCTGTTCGAACTGTTCAACTGTCTCACGGGCAACAGCCAGGTTCCGCTCAGCCTGCAGGAGGCTGAAATAGGCCTCCTTCACATTGAAAATGGTCTGCACCGCAGCATCATCGAGGTCCGCTGATGCAGATGCAAGATTGAAGTTCTGTATTTTCACCCGTGATGCTGTCTTGCCAAAATCGAATATGTTTTGTCTGAGTGAAAGACTGCTCGCGTACTGCTGTGAAGAGCCGGCAAAACTGCCCGCAGACCGGGAATTCCTGCTGTAGGAGCCGGACCAGTCAATCTGGGGATAATAATCGGACTTCGCACCTTCAACCCTGCTCTCTCCTGCCCGCACTGCATTGCCTGCTGCAGCCATGCCGGGATGCCTCAGCAGGGATATCTCAATGCACCGCTCAAGGCTGAGCAGTTCCCCTTTTCTTATGATCTCCTCCGCCTGTACAAAGGAAGGAAGCAATGAGATGATAAACAGAACAATCAACAATCGGATAATACTATTCTTAGCCGTCTTCATGGTACAGTCCGCCTCTTCTTTCTGTTTTCCGGCGCCCGGTTTCTTTAGTATAATCCAGCGCCTTATTATCTTCAATTTGTTGAGTCCGTTGCATGTCGCAGGCCATGAGCAGGCGCAGAGCGGACAGATAGCCTTATATTCGTCTGTTCAGAACAATACCCGCCTGTCAGGAGAGCCTTGCGCCGCAGAATTTGCAGTACACGGCATCCCTGTCGTGGCCGACTGCGCTGCATCCGGTACATATCTTTTCAGTGACCCCTGATCGAACAGCCTGAGAGAGTTCAACGGTCACGATGCCGGTAGGGACAGCAATAATCCCGTAGCCGAGGATCATGATGACAGCAGCGATGATCTGGCCGAGGTTCGTCTTCGGAGAGATATCGCCATAGCCAACGGTAGTGAGCGTGACAACCGCCCAGTAAATGCTGCGGGGGATGCTCGTAAAGCCGTTCTCTTCACCCTCGACCACATACATGATCGTTCCGAAAATAATGACAAGCGTAAGCACCGTAAAGAGGAACACGGTTATCTTGTACCGGCTTGCCCGCAACGCCCGCATAAGCAGATGCGCCTCGCTCATGTACTGGACGAGCTTCAACACGCGGAAGATGCGGAGAATCCTGAGTATCCTGATGGACAGCAGATATTTGCTTCCGGGGATGATCAGGCTGAGGTAGGTCGGGATTATCGAAAGCAGATCAACAATGCCGAAAAAACTGGTTGCATACTGAAAGCGGTGTGCTGATGCAAAAAGCCTCAGGATATATTCAACCGTAAACAGGATGGTAAAAAACCACTCCAGAGCATACAACATGGCGCCGTATTCTTCGCTGACAGACGAAACGCTGTCGACCATCACGACAAGCACGCTGACCAGAATGCTTCCAATCAGGACTACGTCAAACAGCTTCCCGGCAGGCGTATCCGACTTGAAAATGATCTCGTAGAGTTTCTCTCGCAGTCTGTTCGATGCATGCATCAGATGTTCTTCGGAATGCCGTGCAGTATCACTATTCCCCTTTCCGGGATTACTCATCCTGCGCTTTTTTGAATTGTATCCCAAAAAAAGATGAAAAGCAATCAGAAGAAATCATTGCAGATGATTGTTATGGCGCTTCTCTTCTGCGATAATAAGGGAAGGAATGGTGTGTCTGAAAACAACAGAGGGAGGAAAACCCATGGCCAAAATTTCATTCAATGTTCAGAAAGAATTCTGTGCAGAGTGCTCGCTTGCGCTGAGAAGGTTTATCGGCGGCATGGAAGGGGTCGAATCCATTGACGCAGAGTCCGGCGAACTCCTCATAGACTTTGACAGTTCGAAGATCTCTGCTGAAGACCTTGCCAGAATAACAAGAGAGAACATAGAGAAGCTCGGCTACCAGATCCTTGACTGACTGGACAGCACTGCGCAAATCCGCGAAGGGTTCGCCCTAAACCTGTTCATGATGCCATTTCAGGACTTATTTGTTATTCTATATTCATGCACAAAAGCCTTCGGAAGAGTTTTTATCTCTATTTCCTCCTGTCGATTGCCATCATCTTTGTCGTCGGTCTGCTCGGGTTCTTCATCAACAAACACCGCTTCGACCAATATGCAAAGGAAAGCCTCACCAGCACGGTAAACATGCTTGACGAGTCAATAGCAACATACCGGGGCCTGCTTAGGGAAAAATTCTCCAAGATCGAAGCAATGATGGTGGAGGGCCACGCACAAACCATCCGGTCCCTGCAGGACATTGAGAACCCTTCCGATGCCGACCTTCAGAAGATGAAAAAAGAGCTTCAGAAAAAGCTCGGCAATGACACAGAGATAAACCTGATAAACAGCAGCTATGTTATCTATCAGACGACCTACCCGCCTGAGAAAGGCCTGGACCTCGGGGAATTTCCGGATGCCAGGGTATCGCTCAGCAAGGCAAAGGAGTCCGGCGAACTATGGCTGGATTTCCCCATCTTTGAACCAGCCGGGAAGGTCTTCCGTGCCTATTCCCACTCATACATTAAGAACAGGGACATGTATGTCCAGCTCGCCTATAAACTGTCTGATTTCGATGATCTAAACGACATTCTCCGGAATGCAGTTCAATACTCACATATCATAAGCCACATAGACATCTATCTCGTACACAGGGAAACCGACGGCAGGCTCTCCCTGTTCAGCTTCACTGATTTTTCTGCCGGTTTCTCCGAATCACTAAAAAACAATGTGCTCCGTTCAATTGAAGGGGGTACTCCGGTTGAGACCAACTACGTAGCCTCCGGCAGAAACTACAGGGAATTCTTCAAGCTGGTCAGCAAAGAAGGCGAGCGCGGCCTCTGGTACAAGGGGATAGAGCACTTCATTGTCTACAGGCTCAGGCTTGATCTGACCGAGGAGAGACAGTATGTTTCGGGTTTTTTACTCATTACCCTTATTATGTTCATGGCAATGACGGCTGCTGCGGTCTTTCTTTTTATAAGGTTCAGCAGTTCATTTCTGTCGCCCTTCAATCAGATCATCGCAAGGATGAAAACCTCTGATCCGGTTGACCCCGGCAATATGGCAGATTCCTATGACGAAGTCCATGCAATTGTTGAAACATACAACAGCCACATCACGACCATTAACAAAGACCGGGAAGACCTCAACCGCTATAACGCAGAGCTTGCTGACAGAAACAAACAGCTGCAGGACGCCCTGAATGAAATCAGGACCCTCAGGGGGATACTGCCGATCTGTTCAGCATGCAAAAGCATCAGGAGCGATCAAGGGTACTGGAAACAGCTCGAGGAGTACATGAGCGAAAACCTGGACATTTCCTTTACGCACGGCATCTGCCCCGACTGCCTGAAAAAACATTACCCGTCCATTTCAGAGGCAATACTCAATAAAATCCTGTCTCCCCC
>JBBIUL010000199.1:0-4183 GCA_037440265.1 Nitrospira sp.
ATATTTGCCTGGGTAATGTCTTTATTGATTTTTATCACCCTGGCATTTTTCTTATGTGCTATAGCAGGCAGCGGAGGAAAGACAATTTCTTTTTTCTGCCATTGCCCCAGATATTTATTGATCAGGAGATCCAGCTTTGATCTGTCGATATCTCCGACAACCGTCATGATGGCATTGTTTGGCCTATAATACGCAGAATGGAAATCAACGATATCCGCCCGGCTGATTGTATCGAGAGAATCTTCTGTGCCTTCAGGGGGCCGGCCGTAAGGGTGACTGCCGAAAACAGCCTCCATAAAGGCCTTTGAGGCAATTGCGCCAGGGTCTTCTTTTTGCTGTATGATGGCGCTTTTTATGATCGCCTTCTGCCTTTTTATCTCGGCGTCATTGAATACAGGGTTCAGGATGATATCCCCAAGCAGGTCAAAGCCGAGTTCGATGTCCTTTTTCAATACAGAGAGGGTTACGGTCATGTAGTCAGTTCCTCCTGATGTTCCCAGGGAACCGCCGACAAACTCGATGGCGCTGCTTATATCGAGTGAGGATCTGGTCTTTGTCCCCTCGTTCAGGAGTCTGGCAGTGAGGTTTGCAAGTCCTCCTTTTTCAGGGGACTCCATGAGAGAACCTGCCTTTATGGCGATTACAACGGTTACAATGGGCAGGGCATTTTTTTCTGCATGCAGAAGGGTTATCCCGTTTGGCAGCACCTGCCGGTCTGCAATCTTTTCTGCATCCGCATGCTGACAAGGCAAAAAAAGCAGGAGAGAGAAAAGAAATGTTAATAAAAGATGGAATTGCCTGGTCATTTTTCATTTCTCCCGGGAACAGGGATTAATATGCCGGTTGTCTTATTATCTGTGATAAGGTATTTTTCAGCGACCCGCCTTACTTCTTCAGGAGAAACCCTGCTGATCCCCTCGAGGTATTTATCCATCAGCCTCCAGCTGCCGAGCATCTCGAAGGTGCCGATTGTCCTGGCCTGCATATATATGGAGTCCTGCCCCATGATGAATGATGCGGTGATCTGGTTTTTTGCCTTCCGGACCTCGTCTTCAGAGGGAGCCTCGTTTTTGATTCTGTCTATCACCTGCCCAATCGCGGTTTCAACCTCGTCTATGGTTTTGCCCTGCGCAGCTGTTGCCCCGACGAAAAACAGAAAAGGGTCCCGTGAGGTCCCTTCATAACTGGACCAGGCAGACAAGGCAACCTGTTTTTCATAGATGAGCGTCATGTAGAGCCTTGAGCTTTTCCCCTGCGAAAGGATATAGTCGAGCACTTCAAGCGCAAACCCGTCGTCACTGTTGAGATTGGGGACACGGTATGCGGAGAGCATAAAAGGCAGTTCCGCCTCTTTTTTCACAAAGATCCTTTTTTCCCCCTTCTGTTCATCTTCTGCAATGGTGATATTCCTGATTTCGGGTCCTGCAGGTATTGCACCAAAGTGTTGTTTGATTTTTGACAGAATATCCTCGGCATTGATGGCACCAACAACGATTATAACCGCATTATTGGGATTGTAAAAGGTGTTGTAGTGGCTGACCAGATCATCAGGGTTCAGGTGCTTCAGGTCTGACATCCACCCGATAACAGGCCACCGGTAAGGATGGTTCCTGAAGACGACAGCCATAACCTCTTCAAAAACTGTATTCTGGGGATCGTCTTCCATGCGGAGTCTTCGCTCCTCCATCACCACATCACGCTCTGACAGGACTGCTTCATCTGTCAGGACGAGGTTGCGCATACGGTCTGCCTCAAGCTCTATCGGCAGATCAATCCGGTCAGAGGCGATCAGTTCAAAATACCCGGTATAATCACGAGATGTGAAGGCATTGTCGGTTCCCCCTGCCCTCTTGACAGTCTGGGAGAATGTCTTTGGCCCGAATTTTTTGGTGCCTTTAAACATCATATGTTCAAGGAGGTGGCTCAGTCCTGTCTTGCCGATATGTTCATTTCTGGAGCCGACCCGGTACCAGATCTGAAACGTAACGGTCGGGGATTTATGGTCTTCAACGATGAGCACCTTTAACCCGTTGTCAAGGGTGTGTTCTTTTACCTGAATTGCGTAGGCATTGAGGCCTTGCAAAAGAAAATAAATTATGAGTACTGCCTTGATAAATTTCATATATTAAATATAACAAAATTATTAAATGCGAATAAAGCCAACAACACAAGGAAAAAATGTTGACTTCAGTATTTCTTTACTCTATAGTAAGAATACATTACATTTTATTGTACATAAAGAAAATTACCGATAAGAGCAAACTATCTGAGAAGATAGGGCGCAAAGCTTCCGATCCTCATAGTTTATATGCAGGAAAGCGGAGCTGCCGAAGTAATTTATGTATTATTTTGGTATGAAGCCCAACCTCTCCGGAGTTTGGGCTTTTTGTTTTACAAAATGGTATATGCAGGTATGATGACTAAGCAGGAAACATTTAAAGTGCTAAAAAGCGAAAAAGCTTAGGGGAGGCGGTATGGACGTATCAGCAGAGAAAAGGAAGCACCCGCGGGAGCCGTACAGCGCTGATTTTGAATTCACGGTGCTGTTTATGGATGAAGATGATTTCAAAAGGGTGAAGTCACAAGGGAAAATCGTGGATGTAAGCCAGTCAGGGATAGGAATAAGAACAGGGTTTCCGCTTGAGCCCGGCCATGTCCTGCAATGGAATGATATGCACAGCAAAGGGAAACTGCATATGGCTTTAGTGAAGTGGGCTCAGAACAGTGATAATCACTGGCGGGCCGGCCTGATGTTTGTATGAGGCATACTGCTTTGTCCGGCAATTAAATAAGACCCGTTTTTGCTACCTGCCTGTCCGGTAGGCAGGTCTGAGTTGCCTTCCTATTTCTTCCCATTTTTTTATTTTTTCTGCATCAGTCAGCTCTTCAAAGCTGAATATTTCAGGCTTATAATCTGCTGCAGACTCAATAAAGGCAGTGTTTCCTATTACCGCTTTTATTTTAAGTTTCTTCCTGCTGAGGTCGCTGAAGATATTGCCCGCCTGCCAGGGGACAACTGCAGCTTCAGGGAAATCATTTTCTCTGAGCCATTCTTTTATCGGTTTTATTCCCAAAGCCCCGGTGTGAACATAAGCCACCGGATATTTTTTCATTATTTTTTTTATCACATCCTTGCTCTTGGCTACTGGTTTTGAGGCAAAAGGACTTGAGAGCAGAGAACCTTCGACATCAATAAGGACCACTCTGCTCCCCCTCCGAAGAGAAATGAGTATGCCTCTGTCAAGGTGCTTGCCGGATTTCGCAGTTATAATATGTGTACCGTGGGTGCGGGGAGTGAATGCTTTATAGGCAATCCCGTCTCCTCCTGAGAGGACTCTGCCGATTGTTTTGCCGCTGACAAAAAATTCAACCATCTGCCCGCCTTTGGAAAAATAGCGGCCTGAGGTCTCAGCCGTCAGCATGGTTTCTTTTCCCTTCAGTTCAATAGCGTCGTGGACAAAAACCTGGGCAAGGGCTTTTGATGGGAATAGTGCAATAAATGCCATGAATGCTAACAGATTGATTTTTAGAAAAATTTTCATATGTAATTTTACGTTGTCCGAAGAATTGTTGTCCAGTTTTCTATCGGGTTCAGAAGCGTAATTCCGGATAGTGGCTGTCTGCTTGGGAATATGCGGAGGTGCAAGATAGAATCGTTTAATGAATTATTTCTTTTGTATCAGTTTCCTGACGTCACCGGTCCGGAGAGTTATATTGTTAGCATCGAGGTATTCGAGGAATGGGAGGGCAAATTTCCTCGACGTTCCGATCATATCCCGGAACTCAGCAACGGTTATCTCAGGTTTTTTTGAAAAGAAATCTCTTAGTAAAGAGAGCATGTCTTGATATGAGGACGCTGAGAGATAAAGAGACTCGTTTATCCTGACCACCCTGCCTTCTTTTGATAATATTCCTAATATATCCGAGAGCTGTTTGGGGTCTATGTTCAGTTCAGCAGCTATCTCGCTTTTTGAGGGAGGCTGAAACCTCTTTTTGTCGAGCAACGTAAGGATTTTTGTCCTGTTGGCTTCTTCGTTTCCTGAGAGGGTAACACTAAAGCTTTTTAATCTCAGGATGTTTTTATCGGCTGTGATATTTTTCAGCCCTGAAATGATAAAATTGAACAACCCTGAATCAAGGTTGATAAGATTCCTCGCCTCTTCCTTTGACATTCCGGGTTTGA
>JBBIUL010000200.1:0-4116 GCA_037440265.1 Nitrospira sp.
AGGACCATACATGAAGCGGTAATCTCAAGCGGAAGCGGGAGCATCCTCAAGGACCCATCAGGGAAAAGGCAGTGGATCTTTGACACCCCGAGGGGAGAATATGCAGTGCAGACGAAATATACTTCTCCGGTGTGGACAAGACCGGACTGGGCATTTATCGAGGAAGGAGAAAAGATCCCAACCAACCCGCAGGACCGCCTTGAGACAGGGGTACTCGGAGACTATGCCCTCGGATTCGGGAAAGGCTACTTCATACACGGCACGCTCTACACCCGACTGCTCGGGAGAAACGTGACGCACGGATGCATACGGGTCGGTGATAAAGACCTCAAGAGAGTTTTCACCTCTGCCGGCATAGGCACCAAAATATATATATTCTGATATGCGGTCTGCACTATTTTCCATTTTCCTGGCAGTGTGCCTGTTTCCTGCTATTTCATCTGCCCAGAAGCAGGAAATCATCGAAGAGAACAAACTCCTCGAAGCAGAACTGAAATTTGCACAGAAACCGGATATCTATTTTGTTTTCAACCTTCCTGCAAAAGAGATCCTGATAAAGTCCAGAGGAATGGTGTTGAGATCATTGCCTGTCGTAAAGGCTTCTTTTTTCGGCACCCGCACTGCCGACCGGATGCATGTCCTTTCAAAAAAACGGACCTTTATCAAGCCGGGGAGAGAAAAGATAAAACCCGGGGGCAACAAGGAGAACGACAGCTTCGATATCGATGCCCTGGAACTTGATGATATGCCCCTGAGGTATAAACTTGTGACTGACAACGGGGTGACTATATATGTTAAGCCGAAAACAGACGGCATTCTGTCCGCACTCTGCAATGTCCCCTATTCCATGAAGAATTACCTGACAGTTCCGCTGCATGCGTTCTTCAGATTTGTCATGAGAAAACCCTATACTGCCGTAACCATTGTACTTGAGCCGAAAGATGCCCAGGCCTTGTACTGGTCGGCAGCAGAGAAATCAGGGATAGTTATTTATCCTCCCTCCCGCCGGTAACCTTTTCTGATATGTTCAGCGGTCAGGAACCCCGTCATCGTGTGGAGAGAGGACAGGCAGTTCCGGCAATAACTATTTGACATAAAAATGAACTTTCCGGATACAATGTAGATATGTTTTCTTTCAGGCACACGGTCAAAACCTACTTTATGAAGCTCTCCCTTAACGGGAAGCTGGTTGCGATGATGCTTTTCCTGAATTTCAGCCTCATCCTGATCATGATATTCCTCTATATCCAGACCGAAAAAACCATCTTCCGGGAATTCGAAAAAAAAACCGCCGAACTCACCCAGGCGATCCAGGTCGGCATCGAGGAAGTAACCGCAAAAGGACTGACCGATGAGAAGAGACTCCAGAAATACCTCCAGAAGCTGAATGCAAAAGGGGTCAATGAGATCTCCATCATAAGCAACTCCGACAAAATCATCTCAAGTACAAACCCGCGTAATATCGGCAAGTGGATCACCAAAACAAAAAAAGAACTCATCTTCAAGGCAGAACTCGGCGAGACCATCACCGGCAAAGGACACGCTTATGACGTCATAATCCCCGTTATTGCCGACGACAAACATTTCGGGTATATCCATCTCGCTGTCAATACAGAGGACTTCTCGAGCGAGATGAAGAACCGCGTCATAAAGAGGATCATCGCTGCTCTGCTGATTTTCAGCATCGGGATCCTCCTTTCCGTCTTCCTTGCGCGCAGCTATACGAGACCCATCGAAGATGTTGTCAGGGCAGCCAGGAAGGTGGCTGCAGGGGACCTTGAACAGGAGCTCGTCTCTGCACGGAATGACGAGATCGGAGAGCTTTCCAGAAGCTTCAATTATATGGTCGGCAAACTGCGGGAGGAACGCGGGCTTGAGGAAAAACTCCGGAAGGCCGAGCATCTTGCCGGGATAGGGCAGTTCTCGCGGAGCATTGCCCATGAGATCAAAAACCCGCTGAATTTCATCAACCTTTCAATCGACCATATCCGTGAAAAATTTAAGCCCGGTTCAGATCTGGAAAAAGAACGGTTTGACTCGCTCATCACCAATATCAAAGCTGAAATACAGCGCGTAAGCAGGTTCGCCGAAAGCTTCCTTGAATACGGAAGGCCGCTTGAAATGAGCCTCCTGAAAACAGACATCACCAGGCTGATAGAAGACGTGGTCGAACTGGTACAGGCAAAGGCCGTAAGAGAAAAAATAGACATCAGAAAAGAGTTGCAACCGCTGCCTGAGGTCTTCGTTGACCCTGAATTCATGAAAACATGCCTTTACAACATACTGCTGAATTCATTTCAGGCAATGTACGGCGGCGGCACCATATTCATCAGGACATATAAATCAGACTCACGGCTGTCGATAGCCATAGAAGACACCGGCACAGGCGTCTCAGAAGAGAAGGCTGCAAGGATTTTCGACCCTTTCTTCACCACAAAACCCGATGGACTGGGGCTTGGCATGGCCCTGACCAAAAGGGTTGTAGAGGAACACAAGGGCAGGGTTGAATTCAGCAGCATTGAGGGGAAAGGCAGCACGGTAACGATTATGCTGCCCATTGGAAAGGAGAACTGAAATGGCAGTGATTCTTGTTGTTGATGACGAAAAACTCCAGCGGGATATATTAAAAACCATACTTGACGACGAGGGATATGAGACCTATGCTGCTGCCTCAGGCGAGGAGGCTTTAAAAGTCGCAAAGAAATACAGCCCTGATGTTATCCTCTCGGACCTCAAGATGGAAGGCATGGACGGGATTGAACTCCTGGAATCTTTACAGAAAGATGCTGCTGCAGCGACCATGATAATTATGACTGCGCACGGCACCATATCGTCTGCCGTCGAAGCCATGAAGAAAGGGGCCTTTGACTACCTTTCAAAGCCGCTCAACAAGGATGCCCTGCTTCTGACGGTAAAACGTGCTGTCGAACGGGCCGAACTCATGAAAGAAAACCTGCATCTGCAGAGCGAATTATTCGGACGGTTCAGCATCGAGGGGATAGTCGGAAAATCGGCTAAGATGCTCGAGGCAGTTGCCGTTATGAAAAAGGTGTCCTCAAGTGACTACCTTTCAAAGCCGCTCAACAAGGATGCCCTGCTTCTGACCGTAAAACGTGCTGTCGAACGGGCTGAACTCATGAAAGAAAACCTGCATCTGCAGAGCGAATTATTCGGACGGTTCAGCATCGAGGGGATAGTCGGAAAATCGGCTAAGATGCTCGAGGCGATTGCTGTTATGAAAAAGGTGTCCTCAAGCACTGCAACGATCCTCATAAAGGGTGAAAGCGGCACCGGGAAGGAACTTGTTGCTCGGGCAGTGCACTATAACAGCCCGAGGCGCACAAAGCCCTTCACTGCCCTGAACTGCGCTTCGATCCCTGAAAATCTCTTCGAGAGCGAACTCTTCGGCTACGAACCCGGTGCCTTCACCGGAGCGCTCGCAAGGAAGACCGGACTGTTCGAGGCTACCAACGGCGGCACCCTTTTTCTCGATGAGATCGGGGACCTGCCCCTCATGATGCAGTCAAAACTCCTGAGAGTGCTCCAGGAAAAGGAGGTCAGGAGGTTGGGCGGGAAGGACGCGATAAAAATCGATGTCAGGATTATCACCGCCACCAACAAAGACCTTGAAAAAGAACTTTCAAAAGGCAGCTTCCGTGAGGACCTGTTTTACCGCCTCAAGGTCGTTACCATAGAACTCCCTCCTTTAAGAGAACGGATAGGCGACGTCCCTGAACTCGCAGAGTTTTTTCTCAGCAAATACAATAAGGAATTCGGCAAGAGGATAAAACAGATCGAACCCGGCGTGCTCAAGGCCCTTTCAGAGTACAGCTGGCCCGGCAATATAAGACAGCTTGAATCAGTTATCGAACGCGCCGTTATCATGAGTGATTCAGGCTCAATAACATCAAAAGACATTGAGGGTGAACTGAGGGTGCAGCACCGCATGCAGTCATTTGATGTCGAACTTCCTGATGAAGGAATGAACCTTGAGGAGTTTGAGAAGAATATGCTCAGGAAGGCAATGGCCAAAAGCAATGGTGTTGTTGCAAAGGCTGCAAAACTACTCGGGATGAGCTACAAGACGTTCTGGTACCGATGGGAAAAGATCAACCC
>JBBIUL010000201.1:0-4103 GCA_037440265.1 Nitrospira sp.
TTTAACAGTACCTTTTCCATAATCCTTTAATTCGCGAATCTTTTGGTCTCAGCAATTTGTAATACAGGATGTAGTATTTGAGCGGATTCCGTTGCACAGAATACCTGTATTCACTTGTATTTCCCCAGTATTTCCTCAATATATTTCTCTGTCAGATTCTCATAAAAGTCATCATTCACAAGCATTGCCGGTGCAGTCCCGCATGCGCCTATGCATTCCATAATCACGAGTGAAAACCTTTCGTCAGGAGAAGTGCCGCCCGGCTCAAGTCCGTATTTATTCTTCAGAAAATCAGCAAGTCTCTCAGCGCCGAGGATCATGCATGAGACATTGGTACAGAGCTGCACAATATTTCTTCCCATGGGCTTGTGTTTATACATGGCATAGAAAGCCCCTACTCCCCTGGCAATTGCCTTCGGAACACCAAGTATTTCAGAGACAGTCTCATATGCTTCATCAGAAAGATACCCGAATTCCCTCTGGGCAATATAAATCGCCGGCAGCAGGGCCGCCCTGGCGTTCGGGTATTTTCCGCGAATCTCCTGCAACTCCTTTAACGCTGTCTCACTTAACATGCCTGTAAAATTCCCTTTTCTTCATTTGCAGTTTGTGCTGTCCTCACCGGTCGCATTCACCGAGGACAATATCAATAGTCCCTATGTTTGCAATAACATCAGCGATCAGGCCGCCTTCGCACAATCTCGGCAGAACAGATGCATGCACGAATGAAGGTGCTCTGACCCTCATGCGGTATGGCTTGCCGGTGCCGTCGCTGATAAAATAAAAACCGAGTTCGCCCTTCGGCACCTCTGTCGCAACATACACCTCACCCTCTGGAACAGTAGGGCCTTTTGTTATGAGGATAAACTGATGGATAAGGTGTTCCATGTCCTTCAGCACCATGTCTTTGGGCGGAAGGGTAAACTTGGGGGCGTCAGCCATTACAGGGCCTGCGGGGAGCTTTTCTATACACTGCTTGATTATCCTGTTTGCCTGCCTCATCTCGCCGACCCTGACAAGATACCTGTCGTAGCAGTCCCCTTTTTTCCCGATCGGAACGTCAAATTCTACTTTATCATATGCATCGTAGGGGGCATACTTCCTGACATCGTAATCAATGCCTGAGCCTCTCAGTGTACCGCCGGTCAGTCCCCAATTCACAGCCTCTTCGGCAGATATGACACCGACCCCGACGGTCCTCTCGAGCCAGATCCTGTTCTGTGTTACCAGGGTTTCATATTCGTCCATATGCCCGGGGAACTCAAGGACAAACTCATAAAGCCTGTCGAGAAACTCCTGCGAAATATCATTGCGCACGCCTCCGACACGGGGATAGCTTACGGTCAGTCGTGCACCACAGAGCATCTCAAAAAGATCAAGGAGGCGCTCCCTCTGGGCCATTGACAGCAGAAACGGCGTGGTTGCACCAATGTCGAGGACATGCGTCCCGAGCCAGATGATGTGGCTCGAAAGCCTGCCCATCTCCGCGACTATGGTCCTGATATATTTAGCCCGTTCAGGCACATCTATCCCGAACAGTTTCTCAACGGCATTGACATACCCTACATTGTTGTTCATTGATGAGATATAATCCAGACGGTCGCTCAGGGGAAGCGCTGAAAAATAGGTCCTGTTTTCCCCGAGCTTTTCGATCCCCCGGTGAAGATAGCCGACATAAGGGGTGCATTTGACAACAGTCTCACCGTCGAGGTTAAGCACAAGACGCAGCACGCCATGCGTTGCCGGATGCTGCGGCCCCATGCTGATGGTCAGTTCACGTGTTTCGAACGTTTTTTCCGTATCTTCCATAATTCTGAAATTATACCCCTACTGTTTTGTACTGAATTCCGGGCCTATTCCTGCCACTCGAATTCCCTGAATTTCCTGGACTTGTCAAGCACTTCCTGGAATCCCGACCACTCTTTTTCAGGACCTTTGACAGGATAGTCCTTTCTCAAAGGGAATCCGTCCCAGTCTTCAGGCAGCAGTATCCTTCTTAAATCAGGATGCCCGTTAAAGACAATGCCGTACATATCATATGCTTCCCTCTCATGCCAGTTCATGCCGACCCAGACAGGCATGACCGAGTCGATGGCTGGATTGTCCCCTTGCACTTCAGCCTTCAACCGTATGGCATGACGGTGTTTGATGGAAAACAGATGATATACCACTTCGAATCTGACCGTTTTTTTCCCCGAATAATCGACTCCGCAGAGGTCTACCGGATAGTCAAAGGAAAGTTCGGGGTCATCATGGAGAAATCTGCACATTTCAAGGATCTTTGCCTTTCTCACGGTAACAGAAACCTGCCCCCTGAATTCCCTGACATCAAGGACTTCATCCGGAAACCGGAGTTTTATCTTTTCAGCAATCTCTAAAGGTTCCATACATTAGTTCCTGGCTCTTAGCTCATAGCTTTTGTTTTTCGCTTGCGCTTTGAGCCATACGCAATTAGCTGTTCTTATCTCCACCTGCTCCACCTGAAATGCTCGTTCTTTATCTTTTCCTGGAGCTTAATAATCCCGTCTATAAAGGCCTCCGGCCTTGGCGGACAGCCCGGGATATAGACATCAATCGGCAGAAAACTGTCGCATCCCTGTACCGTACTGTATGTATTGAAAATGCCGCCGCTGTTGGCACAGCTGCCGACCGAAATGACATACCTCGGCTCAGGCATCTGGTCATATACCCTTCGTACGATCTGGGACATCTTCTTGGTGACTGTCCCGGCAACAAACATAAAGTCAGACTGCCTCGGAGAACCGCGAGGTATGATTCCCATTCTGTCTAGATCATTGTGACTGGCATACACGGCCATCATCTCGATGGCACATCAGGCCAGTCCGAATGTCATAGGCCAGAGCGATGACCGCCTCCCCCAGTTTATCAGCTTGTCCATTGAGGTAATAATGATGTTCGGAGACATCACCTTCGTGCCTTCTTCAACCTCAACGAGCTGCGGGGATAGAGTGCTGGTTATCAATCCCATACAAAGGCCTCCTTTCTCCATGCGTATATGTACCCGACAAACAGGATGACTATAAAGATGACCATCTCGATAAAGGCGAACAGACCGATCTTGTCGAATACAATCGCCCAGGGGTATAAAAAGACCGCTTCAACATCAAAAACCACAAAAAGCATGGCTATTATGTAAAACTTGACGGAAAACCGCTGTCTTGGCTCGCCGACAGGGGGGTTGCCGGATTCATAGGCCATCAGTTTTTCGGAATATGGCCTTCTGATCCTGAAGAATTCACCGAGGAATAAGGCGCCCAGTCCGAAGGCCGTTGCGACCATCAAGAAGATCAAAATCGGCAAATAATCAGAAGGCATAAACGTTCCAGGCATGACGTTATAATTTATATAAGAAATCAAACCAACATGTCAAGAAAAAAATTAAAACTACAGGTTTAGGTTTTTATCTTGCATAAAATATCAGAAATGGTATAAATTTCTTTAGGTATGATTGTAAAAAAGTCCTTGCATTCATTAACCGGCAAACTCATTCTTACAATCGGCACATTAATGATTGTGGGAAGCACGATATTCTGGTATTTCCTCTTCAGACATCAGGAACGCGAACTCATAAAAAATTCTGTCAAATACGGCTATTCGTTTGTTGATTATGTCAAAAAGAGCACCCGCTACGGCATGCTTACTTTTCAGGAACTCCTCATACAGCAGGCCATAGAGGCGATCGGCTCTGCAGAGGGGGTCGTAAGGGTACGGGTATTCGACAGCAAGGGCAAGATTGCCTACTCCTCTCATAAAGATGATATTGGGACGATCATTGACCAGAATTCGCCTATCTGTACAAGCTGCCATTCAGCCACAGAGCACCCCAAGGACACTCCCAGCTGGTCCATCCATAAGGAAAAGGGACAGAGGATTCTTAACCTTGTTCAGCCGATCCATAATGAGGTTGCCTGCTACACTTCCGCCTGCCATGTCCATCCAAAGGAACAGAAGGTACTGGGTCTTGTCGAGGCAAACCTCTCGCTTGCCATCCTCGACAACAGCATCAAACAGCAGGGCATTGCCATAACCATTTACGTGCTTGCATTCCTTTTTGTTATCTCCATTGTCCTCTGCACCATACT